>CALUYR010000088.1 GCA_944325045.1 Candidatus Gastranaerophilales bacterium | reverse complement strand
TTCTCTTTTGTTCGCGCTACTTCGAGTTTCGGACTCCGTCCTCACTCTACACAAAATCCGCAGTTCAGGATGACATGGGGTTAAATTAGGTTGGAGCCCCGACATTAACTCATTCGGCAAAAGAGCTTATCTCCCATGAGGTTAATATTACGTATTGAAAATTCTGTCGCCGGCATCACCCATGCCAGGAACAATATATCCTTTTTCATTTAATCTTTCATCAATTGCAGCAGTGATAATTTCTATATCAGAAAAATGTCTTTGGATATTTTCAATTCCTTCCGGGGCTGCAATAATACAAATGCATTTTATGTTTTCTACAGGTATACCTTTGCCTGCATATAATTTTATAGCTTCCAATAAAGAATTGCCGGTTGCCAGCATAGGATCAGTTATATATACATAAAATTTTTCAGGATTTTCAGCTTCCATAGGAACTTTATTATAATACCATATAGGTTTTAACGTTTTTTCATCGCGGTACATTCCGATATGACGAATGCAAGCTTGCGGAAGAATATCAATGGCTTCGTCCGTAAAAATTAACCCCGCACGCAAAATAGGCGATATAATAACATTTATATCAGGATCAACTGTCTTTGCAGTAAAAACAGCAAGAGGAGTAGCTACTTTCTGGTCAACAAGCGGAAGATTCTTTGCTGCTTCGTATAAAAGACATCTTGTAATCTTTCTGGTTGCAATTCTAACCCCTTGGCTGTCCGTATCCTTATTCCTCATAGTACACAAATTTTGCAAGACAACAGGATTTGAAATAACACGAATATTACTCTTGTTCATCAGGAACCACCTCCTTTTCATTTATTTGTGGATCGGATTGAGGCTTTATCAGCTTTTTAAAATCAATCCGCCTTTTGTCCAAATTGTTTATAAATACATTGATAATATTTATTGATCTGGCAGCATCGCCGACAGGATCCTTGGAAACGCTTTCTGATTTTGGAAGAGCTTCTGTGATAAATTCCGAAAAAGCTTCACACCTGACAAATATAGCCCCGAGTTTGGCAAACATATCGTCAAGCAATCCAAGCGCGTTGCCGAGTCTGTTAGTTCTTTTTATGGAAATCAAATTGCCTTCGGCTTTGGAAACCTCATCAGGAGGGTATAACTCCAAAGATTTTGAACCGGCCATGCCGTTAAATTCCACCGTTGCAATTACGCCTTTAGGAAGAATTACGCTTTTATTTGTCAAAACAAATTTGACATAAACATGATCCTGCACTATATTAATTGTTTTTATATAACCAATAGGAACCCCCATCATCCTGACCGGAGATCCTTCTATTAAACCGTCTATGTCCTGCATAAAAATTTGATATGTTTTAAGCTCACTCTGTTTTTTTATACTCCGGAAACGAACAGCCCCAACAACCAAAAATATTACCAAAAGCCAAATTATAACTTCCAATGCAAAATATAAACGAATTTTCTCTCTTGAGTTCATATCATGATTATTGCATAAACACATAATTATTTTTACTACTTGCGAAAAAAATTTTTATATTATATTATGAGAATAAACAAAGAATAGAAATGTGAGGTTTACAATGGAGCAAATTATAAAAGTAGCATGGGAACTTAACGAAAACACAGATAACAGATATCAGCTTGTTTATGAAATAGCAGAACTTGCTAAAAAACTTGTTGATGAAAATCAGGCTAAAAAAGCACATGATGACTTTGTTTTTGAAGAAAATTTTGAAACCGGCTACACAAGAGAAAACCCGGTTGAACATGCTATTATGGTTAAAGCTTCCGAAGCCGACGATAACAGACTGGTCGGATAAGTTGATTTTTGCAAAAGCACAAGAGGGAATAAAATAAATCTCTCTTGTGCTTTTTTGTGGGACAAATGTTTATATAAGGGGTTATTATGGAAGAAACTGTTAAATTTATTAAGGGAAAAATTTGCGGACGGCAGCCGGAAATCGGGGTTATACTCGGCTCCGGTCTTGGTGAACTTGCAGATGAATACTGCGATATTGCTATTCCGTATAATGATATCCCAAACTTTATTAAATCAACGGTAAAAGGCCACAAAGGACGACTTGTTTTTTCAGATATCGCAGGTAAACAAGTCGTAATGATGCAAGGCAGGAACCATTTTTATGAAGGCCATACCATACAGGAAATTACTTATCCGGTGAAAATTATGAAAAAACTCGGCGTGAAATTTTTGATACTAACAAATGCCGCCGGCGGTATTAATGAAAGTTTCAGGCCGGGAGATTTAATGATTATCAGCGACCATATAAACTGCATAGGCACCAATCCGCTGATAGGACGAAACGATGACTCTCTTGGAGAAAGATTTCCGGACATGACCGAAGTTTATAAAAAAGATCTTATTGAACTTGCAGAAAGCTGCGCAAAAGAATTAGAAATACCGGTTAAAAAAGGTGTTTACCTTGCAAATTCCGGGCCGTCATACGAAACTCCGGCAGAAATTCGTATGGCAAGAATTTTCGGAGCCGACGCTGTTGGCATGTCTACTGTTCCGGAAGCAATTGTTGCAAATTACTGCGGGATGAATGTGCTTGGCATAAGCTGTATATCAAATACTGCAAGCTCAACCGGAGGGGCAACTCTTTCGCACTCGGAAGTTATTGAAACAGCTGATAAGGTTAAAAAGTCCTTTAAAAATTTAATTCTAAAAATTATTCAAAAAATAAACTGAACGTCATAAAAATATAAAAACATCAGGGTCGTTTTTTCATAATCAACCCTGATGTTTTCTGTATATAACGAGACTATAGTTTTTTCATGATTAACGCATATACGTCGTTAAAGCATACAAGAATCATTAAAGCAATTAACAGTAAGAAACAAAACGTTCCGATTTTATCAACTGTTTCATCATCCAGTCTTTTGCCCCTGATTTTTTCGATAATCAAAAATAACACATGCCCTCCATCAAGTGCCGGAATAGGCAGGAAGTTAACAATAGCCAGGTCAAGTGATATTATTGCGGTAAGCAAAAGCCCTGAAAAGAATCCGCTTGTATTAATAACATCTCCGCCGACTTTTGTGATTGCAATTATACCATGCAAGTCACTAAGAGGAATTTTACCCGCAAAAATCTGGTATAAACCGTATAATAGCAATGTTGTCTGATCCCAAAGATACTTAACACTTGTTTTCATTACAGCTTTAAACCCTTTTGTCGGAATTACGACTTCTTTTACTTCCATCTGTATTCCTATTAATCCCGAATTGTTCGGATATATAGGTTTCAGAACGACTCTTTCACCTTTCCGGTCAACAACAATGTTAACTGGAGAAACATTATCAGAAATTGCATATGCAAGATTATCAAGCGTTAAAGTTCCATCTGAAATAACCATTGATTTCCCTTCTATCTTATCCCGTAAGGCAATCTGCTGTGCATTCAATGTAAGACGCGGATCTTTAAAACGTTCCAGCCCGATTAACACATCGTTATTCAGATGAATTTGCGGCTCCGGAACAGCTTCAGGCAATTTAATAATCACATCCCGCGGAATTAATTCATCTCTGCTGAACGCAGGATTTAAAGATTTAAGACGGTTGTAATTATCGATTACACTCGTCTCAAAAACTTTTGTATCATTTTTTTTGCTCAACTGAACAAATGTTACAATGGCTGTAGGGGTTGTAATCGGAGAACCGTTAACCTCTAAAATTTTATCACCTTTTTCCATGCCGGACTGCCAAATGGATTCTTCTTTAGGAGCAACAATATCCTTCACAAAGACATCATATTTACCGGAAGGCATTTGTCCCCATATACAAGCTGTCAGAACAACAAAAACAAACGCGCAGACAATATTTGCAAAAACCCCGGCAGACACAACAACAAATCTCTGGTAAATAGGTCTGTTCATAAAACGGTCAGGGGAATCCTCCGGCAGATCCAAATCCTTGTCATCATCAGGAAAAGCAACATAGCCGCCCAGCAAAAAAGCATGTACCAAAATCTCCAGATCCCCGACTTTTTTCTGCCAAAGAGTAGGCCCTATAGGCAGACCAAACCCGAACTTGGAAACCCGCATACCAAACATCTTTGCGGCAAGAAAGTGCCCCGCTTCATGTACAAGAATTAGTACACTTAATAATAAAATCATTATAATTATAGACATTTAAATCCCCTTTAATTATATATATATCAAATCTATAACAATTTTTGCAAATAATTAGGCAGAGCAAATCTTGCCAGGTGGTAATCTTTATTATAAATTTTGCATGTTTTTGTTATTTCTTCACATCTTGCCTCATCAAAATACGAAAGCGGTTTTACGGTTTGGGAACAAAAAGCCCATGCCCAATATCCGCCCGGATATGTCGGAATATTCGACGTATAAGTTTCGCAAATAGGAAAAACTTTCTTTAACAAAGCATACATTTTTTTAATCTCTTCTTTGTTTACAAAAGGCGACTCGGACTGTGCTGCAACAATACCGCCCTCTTTCAGGGAATTTTTTACATTTGTGTAAAATTCTTCGGTAAAAAGCCCTTCTCCGGGGCCCATTGGGTCTGTTGAATCAATAAGAACAATATCAAATTCATTTTTCTTATCTTTAATATATTCTATTGCATCCTGAACAAGAATTTCAACCCGCGGGTCGCTTAATCCGCACGAAATTCCCGGTAAAAACTCTTTGCAAGCGTCTATAACCATGCCGTCAATTTCGCATAAAACTACACGCTTTACAGTATTGTGCTTTAAAACTTCTCTTACAGTGCCGCCGTCACCGCCGCCTATAACAAGAACTGATTCCGGATTTTTATGGTTAATCATCGGAACATGCGAGATCATTTCGTGGTAATGGTATTCATCCCCTTCGGTTGTCATCATCAAATCATCAAGGGTTAACACTCGGCCTAAGCTGCTTTCGCTTTCAAAAATTTCAACCTTTTGAAATTCTGACTGCTTTGAAAATAATATTTTTCCTGCTTTTATTGCAATGCCAAAACCTGCAGGGGTAATTTCATGATAATATCCGTTTTCTACTCCGTTTTTCATAATTGCTTTCTCCTTATTTGTTTCAAATTATAACATAAATAGCAATTTTTTTTAGTAAATTTTTTTAATAATAATTTGATTAACCTGGGAAACAGAAATTAGATAAAACGAAATAAATCTCAGCACAAATAACTGCGCACACTACAATATTATCAAAGACTTGGGGTTAAAGTTCCCTGACGTAAACTTCGTATGTACGGACAACGCTGTTGAATATTTCTCAAAATTATGAACCCAGAATATGGATATGAAGGTGGAAAACTTCCTGCCCGGCTTCTTTTCCGGTATTGATCTGAACCCGGTAAGATTTTAAACCAATCTTCTTTGTAACTTCTTTTACACCCATCATCAGTTCTCCGAGAAGTTCCTTGTCATCCAGCTCATTCAACGACGCAACATGAACCCTTGGCACTACAAGTAAATGAACTCGTGCCTTCGGATTTATATCCTTAAACACAACTAAATGTTCATTTTCATATACGAATTCCGTATTGAAATCACCGTTAATTATTTTACAAAAAATACAGTTTTCGTCCATAAAATTCTCCCTTCGCTTTCCGCGAAAATTTTATGATAAAAAATTTTAAAAAGCAAGCAGCAAACTAACAATCAGCCTTTACACGGGAAGAATACTGCGGCATTAAATCCATACCATGAAGCATGGCTTTTAATCTTTTACGCGCTTCGGTATTTTCGAGTGCAAGCATTGCAAGACAAACAAATTCAGTTGTATTTGAATTGAGAGAAATCTTTGCAAACTCCTTGCTCAACTGCTCAAAATTTTTATGGTATTCAGCCAAAGCAATCATTGCACTTTCGTCTTTTGGAATTTCTACAGGCTGAATATTAAATAAAACACCTACCGGAACATCAAGAAAATGACACAATTTTTCAATAGTTTCTGCTGTAGCAAAGCTGTCACCATTTTCTATTCTCGATAACTGTTTCTGATCAATGCCAACTCTCTCGGCAAGTGCGCCCTGCGTAAGTTTCCTGGCTGTCCTCACTACTCTCAGATTCTTTCCAAATTCTTTTTTTAGATAACCCATACACCTACCTTTTTTATTTATTATATCTTTTCTATTTAATTTATATAAGACATTTAAAGGCCTTATTCAATATATAGGCTTAAAATATAACTATATGGTTAATTATATATTTGGGGTTAATGCAACAATACTTCCAATACATACAAATATGTTCAGGTGATTAAAATATAAACCGGCACTTACGAGGTTTATGAACACATATACATAACCTTTTTTAAATAATCATCACAGCATTTCAGCCGGGTATATTGACGTGCGGTTTCAACGGATTGCTTTCTCAGCCAGCGCAAAACTTCAACTTTTGAATTTGTAAGCAGGGTAAAAAGTTCTCTGATATGTTCCGGGGTCGCCTTCACCGTAAAACCGTTTAAACTTGTTTTTATTATTCCGTCTATGCCGTCATGTTCCTTACAAATAGTTATACAGCCGCTTGCCATTGCTTCAAGGTACACCATACCAAAAGTTTCGTTATCGCTCGGCAATATAAACACATCGCTGCTTCGCATTATTTTTAATACTTTGTCATGGGTTATCCTGCCGGTAAATTTTACGCTGCGGTCAAGCCGCTGAAGATAACTTCTTCCGGGCCCGTCGCCTATTACCGTAAGTTCCACTCCCTCAAAATCTTTCAACCCTAATATTACTTTATCAATATTTTTTCTTTTTTTAAAATTTGCACATGTAACAACTTTCAGCCTCTCAGGTCTTATATCGTGTGTAAAATCTTTTATAATATAATCTTCATCAATTCCGGAAGGCGCTGCAAACGTCTTACCGCTGAGTTCGGGATAATATGACAAAAGCCGGCTTTGCAAAACTGACGATCTGCAAGCTATTGCATGGGAATTATACAAGGCTTGTTTCAGGCGGCCTTTGAAGTACATGCTGTAAAGAGGATTAGTTAAAACTTCTATATCCGAACAATGCACCCCTGCAACAAACGGGATATTTAACTTGTCTGCAAACAAAATTCCAGAAGGCATGTGAGCAAGCACTATGTCCGGATGGAAATTTTTTTTATAAACTTCCTCTATTTTATTCCTCACAGATCCGCAAAATGGCAAAAAATAATTAATGTTATAAACATCATCATACCAACCGGTCTTATAAAAAGGTTTACCTCGCAAAAATGAGTTTAAAATAAAATTTGGCTTCACAACTAAAACTTCATGTCCCAGCGCACGCCAGCCTTTAACAAAATTATAAAGAGTCCGCGGGGTTGTAACCTCTTCTTCTTTCACCGGATACAAATCTGTTATTAAAAGAATTTTCATGATGAATAAATACTAACATAAATCATATTTAACGGTCAAATAAAAACAGCCTTTAGTAACTAAAGGCTGTTTCAGTTTTGAAAATTTTACAAAATTTCAAAAAACTACTTGATTTCAACAGTTGCACCAGCTGCTTCAAGTTGTTTTTTAAGCGCTTCGGCATCTTCTTTCTTAATGCCTTCTTTAACCGGCTTAGGAGCGCCGTCAACCAAATCTTTAGCTTCTTTCAAGCCAAGACCAGTGATAGCACGAACTTCTTTTAATACAGCAATTTTGTTAGCGCCTGCAGAAGCCAAAATTACGCTTAC
>CALUYR010000087.1 GCA_944325045.1 Candidatus Gastranaerophilales bacterium | reverse complement strand
GGCTGCCCGGTTGGGCTCAAAATGCGGTTGACAGGTTTATGGGCTTTAACTTATTGCAGACATTGAGCGGTAAAACTGACAGTTTGACTGATTTATTTGCTCAGCAGCGATTGAGCAGCGCAGAACTTAATGAAGTCAATCAACGGTATACCGTTTAAGAATTATCTTTGCGGTAAGATTTTGGCTTCTACCTCCTTTTGCACGTTAATTGTGTTACCGAGACTTCTTGCAAGTTCTGCTGCTGTGTTTGCTGTATAGAACTTCCCGCTCGTCACAAGCGATGTGCATTGGAGCTGTGCCAAGTCATCTTTATCCGAAATATTAAATGCAATTACATCAATAGTTACGTCCTTTCGCTCTTTAATCATTTCCATTACAAATTTGCAAGGGCTTTCGTCACAATTTTCTCCGCCGTCTGTAAGCAGAATTATGTGCTTTTTGCCGGTAAATCCCATAAAATCATATTTTATTGCCTGCTTAAGTGAATATGTAATAGGCGTCATTCCACGAGGTTTAGTGTCTGAAAGAGCCTGATTAATTGCGAAATTGTCTATTCTTCCGATCGGAACAAGTAGAGTTGAGGCACGGCAAGCGTCAAACGGTGTTATGCCAACTCTATGTCCGTAAACTCTTAACCCGACTTTGCTGCTGCGGTTAATTGACGGGAGAAGTTTCCGTACTGTTTCAATCATCAAATAAGCTTTACTCTTTCCATCAAGGTATTCTGACATTGAATTTGAAAAGTCAAGAATAAAAAGTGTCATCTCACCATCATTATCATTATATTGGTAGCTGCGGGGATTATATACCCCATAGTCAGTTCCAAATACCGGTATTGCAGCAATTATTGCCATTAATAATAACAACTTCTTCATAACTTAATTATACCTATTAACTAAATTTCTACATTGGACGGGCGGTGAAGTTTTATAATAGTATTAAATTTCCGTTTGATTTTAATTTTGCATAGGCACCGAATGGAATAGTCTGCTTTGCCGGGCCATGCGTAAACGAAAATCCTCCATATGCAGGCACATCAAGAAGGGATGCAACTTCTTTCAGCAGCTGTTCAAGCCAATGTTCATCATCTACCCCGATAAATTCCCCGAACGCTATCCCCTTAATGTTTTGACGGAATTTTTTTATATTGATAAGCTGTTGGAACATTTTATCCAGCTTATATACGGGCTCGTTAATATCCTCTGCAAAAAATATAAAATCTTTATCAGGAATAAAATCAATCCCGCAAAGTGATACAAGTGTTGAAAGGTTTCCGCCGAATGTTATACCCTCAGCATGACCGGTTTTATAAATTGTGTTATAGTAGTAGTTCTGGGGAATGCCTTCTAATGCCTTAAAGAAAGACTCTTCGGTTAGTCCTTGCGGCTCATAAGTATTAAAATCACTTTGAGCCATAGGGCCTGAGAAGGTAATTAAACCCGCATGTTTCAAGAACATTGCTGAAAGTGCTGTAATATCCGAATATCCGCAAAAGAATTTCGGATTACTGCGGATTATCTCAAAATCAATCATTTTTATAAGCCTAATAGCCCCATATCCTCCTCGTGCGCATATTATCCCTTTTACTTCCTCGTCAAGAAATGCATTATGCAAGTCTTGAACCCTTGCTTCATCCACTCCGGCAAGATATCTGTCCATATCAAAAATATGTTCGCCAAGTTTTACTCTAAATCCCTTGCTTTCAAAATAATTTTTAGCTGTCATAATCTGGTCATATTCAACCTGGCCTGAGGGAGCTATAATTGAAATCGTATCGCCTTCCGATAAAATTTGCGGTTTAACTAAATTCATATATTGTCCTTTTTTAATTCTCTTCTGTTATAATATTATCATCATGAATGAGAAATATATACCTTTATACAGAAAATATCGTCCACAAAGATTAGAAGAAATTGTAGGACAGGCGCACATAAAAAAAGCGCTTACAAATGCAATTTCCATGAATAAAATATCGCACGCATATTTGTTCACCGGGCCGCGCGGGACTGGTAAAACTTCTACCGCCAGAATTTTGGCTAAATCTCTCAACTGTAAAGAAGGACCTACAGTTAATCCGTGCGGAGTTTGCGAAAACTGTATTGATATTACAAATTCTGTTCCTATGGACGTTATAGAGATTGATGCCGCAAGCAACAGAAAAGTTGAAGATGCTCAGAATATTCTCGAGAAAGTTATGTATGCGCCCGTTAACAGCCGTTACAAAATTTATATTATTGATGAAGTCCACATGCTTTCTAACACCGCCTTTAACGCGCTTTTGAAAACGCTTGAAGAACCTCCGAAAAATGTTATCTTCATCTTAGCCACAACTGAAGTTCACAAGGTTCTTGATACGATTAAAAGCCGCTGCCAGCGATTTGATTTCAGGCGTATTACTACAGATGATATTGTAAAACATTTAAGATATATTTCTGATAAAGAAGGAATTAATATTACTGACGATGCGCTTTTCACTATTGCCAAAAATTCCGCCGGAGGAATGCGTGACAGTATTGCTCTCCTTGATCAGCTTAGTATTCTTGACGGCGAAGAAGCAATTTCAACAGACGATATTAATAATCTTTTAGGCAGAATCTCTTTCGATACCTTGCGCGGCCTTGCTGATGAAATAATTAATTCTAATCCGCAAGCTGCAATTGAGGTTCTTGAAAAAATTTATAACTCAGGAAACGAGCCTTCCCAAATCTTAACGAATCTGCTGGATTATTTTAAAAACCTGCTTATTGTCAAAAACTGTCCTCAGTCAGTTGTTTTTGAGCTAACCCAGTTAAATGAGCCGCAAATTAAAGAACTCTCTGCTCAAGCGGAAAAGCTTGAAACTCATCAAATAATATTTTTGATTGATAAAACTTCTAATTACATTAAAGAAGTTAAAACAACAAATAATCCACGCTTATGGCTTGAAGTTGGTATTATTGATCTTTCCAATCTTACGGAAAATACGTCATTGCTTGAACTTCAAAACAGAATTACTAAACTCGAATCCGGTTCAGTGCAGCCGGTTTCAGCTCCGGTAAAATTATACAAAGCACCTCCGCCAGCTTCCGTCCATCAGCAAAGCCAGCCTGTTCAGGTAAAAAAAGAAGCTGCTCCGCCAGCTCAAACTGAAACATCAAATTCTCCGGCACCTCAAGCTTCTGTTCCCGACGTAAAATCTGTTGCCGTAGCCCCTGCCTCTGCAAGCGGTGATATTGCTCTTCTTTGGGGAAATCTTCTTAATAATGTTTCTTCGGCGCCGACCCGTGCTTTGCTCAAACAGTGGGCTAATCCAATTAAAATTTCTCCAGAAGAAACAATTTTAACTATAAAAAATGAAATCCTTATGAATCAGTTTATCTCTGGTAATAAGAAAAAAATCCTGACCGATGCGGTTGATATGCTGTTTGGCCAGACCGGCTCAAATATTTCGGTTAGGCTGCCAAAACCTGATGATGTTCAGGTTAAACCGTCGTCAGCACATTCTGCTCCCAGGCATATAAATTCTTATGAACCACCTAAAGAACCTCTTGATTCAACAACGAATTTTACTGAATCTGCTACACCGGTACTTCCCCAATCAGATGATGCTTCTGATGAAAATATCGAAGAAAATTTGTCTGCTGACATAAAAACATCTGTTAATGAAAATAAAGATGATAATATATCCTACTCTGCAGCAGGACATTCGGATCAGGTTAGCATCATTATTGAGCTCTTTGACGGAAAAATTATTTAATATTTTTAACATAGTTTATTCCGGCAGGTTTAGAGTTGCTGCCGGATGTTGAAATATGCAATGCGCTTATAGGCTAAGTAGTTATATCCTTTTAATAATCATTGATTATTTCCGCAATTACGAAGCCTGCAAGTATTTTGAGATAAAGCTGTTATTGCATTGCGTTAACATTTCAGGATTTAAACTATTTGTCTGCTCTGTCAATGGTTGTTCTTTGGGCTTTATAATTATTTTAGCTGTTTTTTTATTGTTACGTGCAGCAGCCTCTTCATTCATTCTTTTCAATTCCTCTGCCATTTCAGCCTTCACTTGTTCAACGGTTTTCCCCTCAGCCTTGGCAACTTTTGCAATACGGCGTTCTTCATTTGCCTTTGACATTTTATCGTTGATTTTTGGCAGGTAATAGCCAAGGAATATTCCAGAATATGCATACCCAACGAGCTGTGCTATATTAAGAATAGCCAGCTGCTTCTTCAATTTGCTTCTTACATCCTTAGGCAATTCTTTGGTAAGCTGCAAAAGTTTGCTATACGATAAAGCTTTGCCGTTTTCGACTACTTGTTTGCCGTGCTTGTTAAGTGTTGAAAGTAAAATCTCGTCACGGGTTTTGACAGATGAGTTTTTCATCCAGTTAATAAAGCCCTTGCCGCTGTTTTTGCTCAGATTAATAAGGTCTTTGGACATTAATCTTGTAACACCTTTGGTCACAAGGCTTCCTAATATAAGCAGATTTAAAAATCCAAGTGAATCTTTTACTGTCGATTCTCTTAACTCGTTTTCATCTCTTGCGCACAATAATCTTGACATTATTGTCATGCCATAGACAAATTTTAATTGATTTATGGTCGGCATCATTCCTTTAAATTGAATTTTTGCCAAAAATCTGTTGACAAATTGTTTGAGCTGTTCTGATTTTGGAAGTGCTTTGCTCAATTCTTTTGCAGCAGATCTTTTATCGCCAATCATTATAGTAGAGATTGCGCCGGCTCCAAATAAAACTGCCATTGCGGTTTTAAGTATTTTAAATTTAAGTGAATCATCTTTTTTGCGTCCCGGAACCCCAGGGAAACCGTCACAGCCGGTTTTCTTTTTGGTTAAGTACATGTTTACCGGCTGAACAGACATTCCGAATAACGATGCAAATCCAAGACCGGCCATTGATCTTCCGATATTTAATTTCTTTAACGATTTAAGTATTTTTACAGAACCGTAATCCTTAGCTTCCATAAAGCTTTCGATAACTTTTTCTTTATTAAATGCTTTGGTTACATTGTGAATATTTTCAATTAATGTTGATAATGTGTTATCGGCAGTTGCAGCGCGTCCGTTGTTGAAGCCGTTAAGTATGACGCTTTTTTCTCCGCCGGTTTCAGCTGTAATTAAGGCTTTCAAATAATTTGTATCAATTTTTGAAATTGTTTCATTTTTGCCGTTTTTAATCAAGTCATATAATTTATCAACGACATCATTTTTCATATCAGTGATAGCAACCATTCCGTCAACAGCTTTTTCGTTTGCAGGGTTGTAAACACGTATATTGGAAACAACTTCATTTAAGTAAACTTTAAGCGGATCATCCGAGCCGGATTTAAGCGCTTTATACCAGCTGTCTCCAAGAATACCGATTGTATCGTTATTGGCAAAAATTTTATGGGCTTTTAACTGGTATGCTCTGTTTATCCCGACAGCAAGTGCGGCCCCAAGGACTGTTCCGTAAACTCCGACCATTGCATGGTTAAATGTTCCGGTAGATTCTCTCCGTCCTGTTTCAAGACCTGTTGCAATTCCGCGGTGTTTTGTGTCATAGTATGTACGCGGTATAACCATTGATCCAACGTCAACAAGGTTTGCGCCCCAGGCCTGGTTTGTGTCCAAAAATCTTAAAAACACACTTGGTGCTGCAACAAGGCTGTCAATGGCTCCTGTAAATGCAGGGGCTGTATTTTTATTTTGTTTGTTATTTTTATTTTCTGAATTTTTGTATTGTATTCTTTGATTTTCTATCTTTGGGGTTATGTAATTGATTGCCATGATGTTGTCCTTTACGAATTAAAAAATGCTCCAAATGCTGTTGATTTAATGAGGTCTGCCGGGTTCAATGTTGTTTTTGCTGATCCGGAGGCAGTTGCTGTTTGACTGTTTGTTCCGCTTGAGCCCGCGGCGCCGGCCGCCGATGTGGGGGCTTCATTTGTTTTGTTGGAAGCTTGTGATGCAGTGGTTCCGGTTGAACTGTTTTTATCGGCTGTATTTGTGAGAATTTTTTGTGTATCGTTTGTTTTAGCCTTCTCTTTTTGTGTTTTTTGGTTTGTTTTAACGCTGTTGTATATAGGGATGAAGACACCCAAGGCTATTAATGAGAATGTCAGGTTCCCAAGCTGGCATATTGAGCGAAGGTTTTGAGCACGTTTTGATGTAAGTTCGCTTGTTGACTTAAGCGCTGTATCTTTTGTCCAGTGCCAGATTTTTTGGAATATATTTGCTTTTTCTCTGTCAATAGGTTTAAGGTCATTTATTAATTTTATATCTGGGAAGCGTTTTTCAAGGAATGAAGCAATTCCTTTTGCGGCAAAGTCACCGAAGAAATAGAAACTGCCGAATGTAGCCAGATCGCGGACGGTTGCTTCTCTCAAATCGTTTGAGTCCTCGGAGGCGCCCATACGGCTTGCAAAAGTCGCAGTTGAAACAAGTCTGGTCTGATCCATTGTCGGGAAAAACTTTTTAAATTCCAGCATTTTCATTGATGGAATTTTAAACATCATTGATGTCCAGGACAGACCCAGCATTGAACCTATTGATATAAATTTCTGTTTAAGAAGTTTATTTTTTTCTTCCTGTGTCAGTACTCTTTCTTTGTCGTCGTTGTATATTGGCGCACCTTTTTTACCGCCTGCTGTTTTGTGGGTTATCCAGCGGTTAATAGGCTGGGCTGCAAGGGCTAACGGTATGGTTATTGCCATACCGCCCAAGCTCTTGTATTTTACAAGTTTTTGGGCTTTTGTGATATACTTCGCGAATTCTTCTGCGGTTGTTATTCCGGCATTCTTGGCATCATGCAGCACTTCCACAGTGTTTCTTAGAAGTGAATCCAGCGAGTTGCCAAAATATTTATTCTGAGGATTATTTGTTGTAAATTTTATATTCTCGGATATTCTTGTTTTTTCTATAATGTTATCGACAGCTTTTTGTAATACTTTTTTATCTATTTTTTCACTGTCAGCCATTTTCCCGAGATTTTCAAATATCGCATCAAAGGTTTGCGGTTCTTTATTATAGATTTCAAGGAAAGCCTTGTCGATTTGTGTGCCGTCAACACCTTTCAGATCAAGGAACATATTTTTTATCATTGACGAATAATTATCTTTACCTGTTCCTTTGTAGAAGCTGTTGATTGTTGATAGTGTTTCTCTGTCTGCCCAATTTTTGGTTAAATTGGATTTTTTACCCATAATTTTCCCGCCAATGAGTTTTGCAACACCGATTACAAATACACCTGGCAAGAGGCAGTTAATAAACAGACCGGAGCTTTCTCGGCGCAGCGCCTCAAAACCGGCAAGAAAATTAAATTTTCTTTTTTGTTTTCCGTTTTCGTCCAGTACCGGATTCCCGTTTTCGTCTTTAACTTTCGAGGCTGCTGTTGTTTCCACTATTGTTCTTGGTATGATTGCGGTTGCAAGATCCAGTACGGTTACATTTATCATTGGCTCTGCTTCACAGCGCTGCATACCTTTTATTGCCCATTCCCCAAGCCTTTCTAATCCTGTAAAGCTTGGTGACCGGTCTGACACATCCCTTTTGTTCTGTGGGGTATATTTTTGTTTGCTATTTTCTACACTAACTTTTTGTATCATAACTAGTTTGTTTGTTTTTACTTTTTTATTATAACAACACTACATTTATATTAAAAGGCGGCCATTTTTTTTTTTGCCCCTCTGGCGGCATTTGTAAAGTTTTTATTA
>CALUYR010000086.1 GCA_944325045.1 Candidatus Gastranaerophilales bacterium | reverse complement strand
GTATTCATAACAGATGTTATGCGTTGACAAATCGACATTTAATTGTTACATTAACATTGATTATCGTGATAACACTAAAGGATTTCCAACAATGACAGATTATTTATCAAAAACAATGCCGTTTCATGATACTGTAAAACAGGAATGGCAAGAAAACTTAGGAAAAACCGTGTCCGATGATGAATACAACGATTATGTCGAATGGTGTGATATGCATGGTTGTGAACTCATTAAAGAAACTGAAACTATGCTAACAGATGATGGAGAAGGCATTGTTGAAAACGTTTGTTACACTATTAGCCTTAAAGAAGGTGAAGAAGAATATCCTAAAAAGCATTCTCGAGAATATGCGGAATGGGCTAACTGGTGCAATCAAAACGGTTGTGTTATCGTTCGTGATAATGGTATGTATGTATGCCAGAAAGTTGATGAACATCGATACATTAAAGAAAATGATGATGGCTCTGTCACCGTTTTGGGATATAAAGCAAACGAAAACTTTACCTTAGATGACGACACAGAGGTTGTTGAGGGATGGGATGGTAAAACCTACGTTAAAGGGGAAGAACCCGCTCAGGAAGGCGTAGAATGGGCTAAAAAGCGTATTGCTGAACTTGAGATAAAATTAAAGGAAGAAGATTATAAAATCATTAAATGTGCGGAATGTTCGGTTGTTGGTGAAGAAATGCCGTATAATATTGAAGAACTACACGCTGAAAGAAAAGCATATAGGGATGAAATTAATTTTTTACAAGCTCAATATGATATAGTAGAATAAATTTGTAATGTGACTTCGCATAATAACTCAAGCACCGATAAAACGGTGCTTTTATTTTATCCGCATAACATCTGTTATGAATAGTCAAGGACTGGGTTTCCCTGATTATTCTAATCCTCAAACAATGCCTTCAACTACTGGAACAATATCTCAAAACGGTTGGTTGTTATTTAAATTAGAATATAAATGAAGACGGATCTAAAGGTCAGCATTGGGATTTTGAAACGACTTCCAAACTTGCCGACAAATACGAAATACACGACAAGCCCGCTTTTTATTATGTGCTTAATATGATTTACAGCGATTTTTACGAATCTGGTCGTGCTGATTCTGAATACGTTAAAGATGCTGTAAAATTTATAAACGATAAGGATGCCTCTCATGATAAAGCGGAACGTTATTATCGTGCAATGAATTATTGAGGTTGACTTTTTTAATACAGGGGGCTATGCTGTACGTATAGCCCCTTTAAGGGTATAAACATGAGAAACAAAATGACGCAACCGCAACAAAGAACAGCTTTAGACATGATATTAGCCGAAGATGGGCACGGCGGATTGTCAAACGCGGCTTTGTTGTTGCATCAAAAACAGGCTGAGGATGCCGAAAAAATGGATAAGAGGATGTGCGAAATTGAAAAGAAAGTTGATACCCTTGATAAAAAGTTTGATACCCTTGATAAAAAAGTTGATGAAATAAAAGATTTAATTTCAAAAAAAACAAGTTTCAAAGAAAGTATAAAAGAAATTCTAAGCAATAAAATTTTCATATATTTATTGATTATTATAACAGCCTCCCTTTGTGGCGTTCAAGTCGCAGATTTGGGAACTTTTTTATTTAAGTAATTATCGGAGTTGAAAATGAAAACAGTCTTTGTTGAATATTTGTGAGGATAAAATGATTGATTTAGGGACCGCAATTCAAAGGTTGTGTATTCACGAGGGTATCAGGCTTGAACCGTATAGATGCCCTGCAGGATATTTAACTATCGGGGTGGGTCGAAATTTGGATACGAACCCTTTAACCCCGGAAGAAATAAAAGTTGTAGGTGATTGGCAACATGGAATAACCAAAAACGCAGCTTTTTATTTGCTTCGAAATGATATTGCTCGAGTTGAAAAAGAGTGTGAACAATATGTCGGATTTTGGCACAATCTTGATAATGAACGTCAATATGCACTTTTAGACATGGTGTTTAATTTAGGTATCAACGGACTATTAAAATTTGAAAAAATGTTATCAGCAATGGCTTTGGGAAATTATAAAGAGGCTGCTTCGGAATGTCTTAATTCAAAATATGCGCGTGATGTCGGTAAACGTGCCGAGCGGATTGCCAAAACGATTGAGACGGGAAAGTTTGTTGTATGACGGTACGCCGGTTTTTTTATTCATCATTTTTATGCTACGTTGTAAGGCTTTAACGGCGTGCCGTCACCTTTAAAAGGAGAAATGTATGGGTTTTATAATATCTATATGGCGCAGGTTTTTTGGCGGATTTGATAGCAAATTTGATTTTCTTGAAAGTCGAGGCGTGCAGTGTGCCGTACTCCTCGTGCTTGTTTTTTTGTGGGAGTGCTTTGTTAAAGGCTTTACTTGGTGGGCGAGTTTAATAATTGCCGGATTGGTTTATGTGTTCTTTTCAAAAGGCCATTTTTATTATTTCCAGTGCGGCACCGAATCGGACGAATACATAGACCAACAACTTGCCAGCGGACGCAAGCCTGCTATGGATTGGCTAGTAAGCCGTGTTAATAAGTGGCTTGGATTTGAAGAACGTTCTAAACAGTATTGCTTTATCGGCTTGCTATTGCGTTATGGTTTATGGTCTGTTCCGGTAGCTTTCTTTGTTGGATGGCATTTTGTAATAGTTGGCTGTATGGTTCCTTTTATTTATAACGCTTGTTTCTGGGTGGGATTTCCACAATGTAAACTTGCCAAATCTCCTACGAATTGGGCGGAGTTATTCACAGGGTTTTTTGTCGGTTGGGGGCTGATGTGAAATACATTATCATAGGATATATAAGTTTAGTTATAATGTGTATATTACTTTTTATAGGATTCGACTCACGCGGAAAAGAGATTGCAACTCTTGAAAGTGAAAAACAAATAGCTATATCAGAAAAGGAAAAATGTTATGAGCAACGAAAAAAAGACATGGAAGCCAGTAAATCAGCGCAAATATCATCGTCCGAAATTATCAAAAAATTGCGTCTTGAGGTTGCTAGGCTTAATGACAACGATGTTGTGGATTGCTATCATGACGTTATGCCTGATCAGTATCGGGAGTTGCTCGAACAGCTCAAATAGAATATATAACGCTTGCATGAAATCTGCAATTACCTGGGGAGATGTTTTGGAATGCGGGATACAGTTACACGAAAATCAATGAATGTTTTTATCTATCGACCTGACAGAGCACCGCACTCTGCTATTCGGCCAGATTTGTGCTACACTTTTTCTGATAAAAATTATATAACATGGCAACAGGAACAATCCGAACTTAAACGCTTTAAATTAGAAAAAGCTAAAGAGTTTCAAATTCCAGAATATAAAGTGTTAGATTACTGGAGGTAAAATTGCTTAAAGCCTATTGCGACAGCTCTTTTGACGACCGCTTGAGTGTTGCTGGAATAGGTGTTGTTATCCGGGAAGGCGAAAAGGAGCGAGTATATTCAACTTGGCTTAAAGTGCATTCAAACAACGAGGGAGAGTTGTTTGCCATACATTTAGCAAGTATTTTAACCGAAAGACAGGGTATTATTTACACGGACAGTCAGACGGCCATTACTTATATTAACGGCAGTATTAAAGATAAGCCCCGGACGCGTGAACAATATATAAGGCATAAGCATTGCGAATATTGGGCTGTACAAATAAGACGTAGGAATATACATGTTGAGAAAATCAAAGCGCACGAGAAGAAGTTTCAAAGCCATTGTATGGGGAACAGACTTGCCGACCTCTTGGCTCAAACCGGTAGAGCGAAGTTTTATGAACGTCGAAACATTTGACATCTTGAACAACCGAATTTCATTATTTCGTTTTTACAATTATAAGAACCACAGTACATTTCAGAATTATCAGGATCTAACGGGCATTTATACAAATCTCGATTTGAAAATGTTAAAAATTTTAATTCCATTATATCATCAACGTGAAAAGATTTAGAATTTGTAACTTTTTCAATATGTTTAACTTTACTTTTCAATTTTGATAATTCATTATTATAAATGCAGGCACAATCGTAACAACAATATTTTTTATTTTTATTTGTCGATTCGAAAAATTTTCCACATCTTTTACATTTTTTCATTTTAAAAGATCCCTATTATTTTTAATTTCTCGATAATAACTCCAGATATAACCTTTTGCGTCTTGAATATAAATATCCATATCGTAAGGATTCAATATACGTTAAAGCAGGTAATCCTCCGTCGACATATTGACCAATATAAAATGTATACATAGCATCTCCCTTTTTAGATAACAAGTTTTTGAGCTTCTTGAATGTACCAATCATAATTAATATTATCCCATTTAAAAGTTTCAATATCGTTAACAACCGCAACTTTATAGCCAGCCGCCAACCCTGTAACGCGTTCTTCATATTTTGACTTATTTTTCGTACAAACTCTTTCATCCCATTCACCCCCTGTCTCAGCCATAATCCTGTTATATTCCGCTTCACTGACACCATTTCGGCGCTTGTAAGCTCCTACTGGCCCGGCAGGTGCCATATGTTTGCTAAGATATTCACCCTCTTTGCTGATATAATACCGGGTATTTTTTTGTACCGGTGTATCACCCCAGTAAAGCTGTGCGCCTCCTCTAGCTTTTGCAGAACAGCAAAAGTCATAAGAATTATAAGTCGTTTTAATAAAAGTTTCAATATCTATACCGCTTATCATGTTTGCAACGGCCGCACGAACGCTGACAACGTTTGAAAAGTCTTTATGCCATGCTGGAGGTTGAGCCGAGGCTATATCCTCAAAATAATTTCCCGCACTCGGTGTCCAATAAGCTCCTTTGAGCTTAAATTTACCGTCCGTGCCGACAGCGATGTAATTGTTTACATCCCTGATGTACATACGGTCATATCTGGCTTCTTCCAGTTGTAAACCCGTCAGCTCCTGCCAACGGTTGCAAACGTCTACAGACTGTTGATAATTGTCTTTATGTATATAATATGTTATACCGTCAGTATTAGCTTGTATAACCTGCAATGTCGGCACATCCAACAGACGCTCTAAAAGCATGGAGAGCATGAGTTGACCGTTGACAGTGATTGACATTGTAAATTTAGGGTCGTAGAAAACGCTGAAAACACTGTTTGACTTGCCGTAAGCCCCGTTAAGCGCAAGCTTAATGGCATTAGCCTCTGTGCATTTTTTACCCTTTTCTTTTTGCCATTTTTTACGTTCTTTTTTCAAATCGCCGTAAATATCCGCAAACCTAGCCCCTAAATGCTCCGGGTGCAGCTTGTTGACAATAGCGATCGAAGGATACAGAGAGCTGACATCAACATCGACAATCCACCAATCGGCAGACGCTTGGATGCGCTTTTTTTCAACAGAGCCATGGATACCGCCCGTGCCGTAATGATATTCCACGCCGCCTACAGTCGTTGTCAAATCTGTAAACACACCCTTGCTTTTAATGGTGGCAATGGAATCTTCACTTGCTGCGTTAAGCTCATCGCTTTTAAGAGTTTGAGCGCACATATAATCATAAATATGCTTAAATTCGGGTTTTTCAAGTTTCACATAAGGAAAGATAACTTCTTTTAACGCTACTGACGTTCGAGGCGTTTGACGCATTTTACGGCAACCGGTGGACATATCATAGCAAACCTCATCACCTAAACGCTGGATAATAGTCTGCTCGCCGATTTTCGTATCATTCCAGTTATAAACATCAACACCGAATTGTCCTTCAAGCCCTTGTCTGAACTCAATAGCATGATGAGCGTATTTAGCAAACCTCTTGGTTTCCTGTACATCGTGCATATTGTAAGGGATAAGCAAGGTTTCAATCTGCTCTTTGGTGAGTACAGCCCCGTCTTTAATAGGCATATCCTGAACGAACGGTGCGCGCATATTTATCTGTAAAGCTTTTAACGACGTGGACTTAGCTTTATTGTCAAAATGGTGCATTTTGAATAAATCAATCTGCGGTGTAAAACGGTCGGAAGCCCAGATAATATGACCAAATTTGCTCTCGGCGTTAATAATGTCGAAAGCTTTTGCGTAAAGCTGCTGATAGGTTGCCGAGGGATTGTTCCAAAGAAAATGGATAACCGGGTAATCGAAGTTGATATTATTAAAGCCTATCATAGGCGTTTGGGTTGTTGCAAGCTCCCTAAAAAATGCTAAAAGTTGCTTGCGGTCGTCACGAAATTCGGAGATTTCCCAAACTGAACGAACATCAGAATTTAACAATTCCATAGACAGCGTAAAGCAGTTTGGGAAAGTCTCAATATCGTAAACTATAGCGTTTGTAAAGTTAAGAGGCATTTTACCACCATCCGAATACCCGTCCATAAATCGGTAAAACAATAGCTTGTACAATCACCCAAGCAATAAAACCAGTGGCTTTTTTACACTGTGCAATACCTTGAAGAAGACCGATGATAAACCAAAAAACAGCAGTATAAATAACAACCCAGTCCATTTTAATTCTCCGCACTCAATAAATCAAAAGGATGTTCTTGCAATACCGGATAAAGAAAATTCGTTAAAACCTCAACAACTCTTTCTTCCCCGTCTTCTTTGCACAAATAGCCGTTTCGATAACAAATATGAAGTATCTCATGCAGCAAGACGTTTTCCTGCACTTGTAACGGCATATCTTTATTAATGAAAATTTTAGCTTCGGCAAAATTTGATTTTCCCATGTTTCCCCCGCAATAATCACCGTCAACCATTTTAACTTCATAAAGCACACCGGCAATGTTTAACATCTTAGTAGCCATCTTAATTCTCCACATGATGATAAGTGCCCTCGGCAGTTTTTTGCCATACCCGGGCTTTATTTTTCTGATGTTTGTTGTAAACCTGTTTGTAGAAAACATCGTTATAATGCGTTAAATCATTCAACAATCCCATGGTAATTATTCTACCAGTAACAGAGTTCCAACGCCCGAGACCGCAACAAACAATGAAAATGTCGGCAAGTTCTTTACCGGAATCTTCAACACCTGTTGCAGCCATCCATTCTGTAAACTCTTCTTCAAGCTTTACGAGTTGCCCTTCAAGCGTTGCATCCGGGAAACAATTTTCGTGCCATTCGGTGATTTCACCAGCTAATTCAGTCCATTTATCTTTATTCATTTTCTAAATCCTTTAATATTTGAGGGCGTACTTGATATTTATAAATGCTATCGGCGTTTTTAGCAACTTCCGCTGTTGTAAAAACTTTCATATCTACAAGCATAGCTATTAACGTCATTAGAATTACATAATTTCGCAATCCCATATCTTTCAAATCTTCAAACTCTTCTGGCAACATGAAAAATACCTCCTAAATTAATAAATCGACAGACTTTTACCGGTCTGTCAGCGGCTGTCAACATTACCTACCAAGGTACTCTATCTTGTATCAGGCTATTAAAAGGTTGAGCGGGTTGCTGTGTAGCAGGCTGTTGTGGCATTGCAGGTGCAGCCATCGGAGCCTGCGGTGCTTGCGGCATCGGCATACCCTGAGCATTGTTAACAAAGTCATAAGCCGGTGCAGGCATAGGCGCAGCAGGCTGTTGTGGCATTGCCGGTGCAGGCATCGGAGCCGGCTGAGCCATCGGAGCTGCTGGCATGGCTGTCGGCATTGCGGCCGGTTGAGCCATCGGCATTTGTGCTGTTGCGGGTGCAGAACTAATCGGAGTTAATGACGCACCGGCAGGAAGTGAGTGAGATGCACCGCCAAACATTGCCATCGGGTCAGCACCGCCAGAACCTTTAATTTCAGTTCCGTAACCAACTAATTCATAGCCGTTCGG
>CALUYR010000085.1 GCA_944325045.1 Candidatus Gastranaerophilales bacterium | reverse complement strand
GTGTGCTCTTCCGATCTGATATATTTGTAATGAGTTTAAGGAGTAATACATCTAAACTTAAAATATATGGAGAAGGATTGCCGCGTGATACATTACTAAACCATAGCACTTGGGGCTGGGCTGTGCTAGCAAAGGAAGCGCAAGCAATGCTGTGATATATTGTGGGGTGCTGATTCAAAATGACGACTGGCAGATTAAGGATGATTATCCATGGTTTTAACAAGTATTAAACTAAAACCTGAAAGATATTTCCTGAATTACAGTCTACAGATACGTTTTTAGTCCCGGGATTTCTTCTCCGGAAGTAACAGCCCTCCAAGGTCTAAAATTAAAAGCAATACAGATGCAACAACTTTATATTTTGCACTTGGAAGTTCTTGCCCGTTTTTATCATGAACCATTTCTATATTGCCGTCCGGTGAATACGTTACAAAAAATGTTTCTTTTGTTGCCGGGTCTTTTAAAATACTTGATTCAATTACATTATCTTTATTATATACATTTACAAATTTAAGCTTTTTACCGTCTTGTTTTCGCTCAATATTTCCGGAAACAGTTGTATGCTTCGGCCCCGTAATCCTTATGTGGCTGTATTTATAATCATCAGTCTCTTTATAAAGGCTGTCGGTTTTTTCACTGAAAACGTAAGTTTTATCATCAGTCTTGGAAAGCTCTTTTTCCGATTGGGAAACACTTTCAAAATAAGAATTTTTAAAACTTTCCATATCCGAGTAACTAAGATCTTCCTGACAGCTATTCAAGGTTGTCATGCCGGAAAGTGCAACAAGCGCCGGAAGTAATTTTGAAACTGGAGTTCTACGAGGATACTCCTTGTAATCATATTCGAAAGCTTCTGCATTCTCGGTCTTATGACCAAACCCCGGGGTATACATTGCGGAGTTGAATCCCATTATACTTTTTATCTTCATTGAATTTTACCTCTGTCATTCAAATTATACTATACATAATAAATAATAAAATAAAAAAATTTGCTTTTTTATTAATTTATATTAAATTTGTAAAAAGAGAATAAATTCACTGAATAGAAATCTCCGCGATAAAAAGCCAAACTATCATGCAGAAATTCAGGCAGAAAATTCAACAATTGTAACAGCTAAATGCTTATGCGTATTCCGAATTGTAAAGCTACGCCATTTCTTCCTCCGTTTCTGATCATAGATTCAAAAAATGCAGTAACTCTTTCTCCCCAGCGTTTTTGGACGCCTATACCATATTGCACATAAGGCTTAATTGATAACTGCGGAAGATAAACATCGTTTGCACGAAACTTTGTATCATCAAGAATATTCCACACCATAGCCGCGCTTATATATGGCTGTAAATAATTTTTAAAATTTCCTATTAACTTAATCTGCGGCTCGATTTGTATGGCATGCAAAGGATCTGCATCCATGCTAGCTCCGGCAGAAGTTGTATAATTAAAAGTATTTACAAAAGTGTAAGCTGTCAAAATACTTGGCTGAATAATTAGCCTGTTTTCAAACGTAGAAAAATTGTACCCAGTTTTTTGCGCTATACCGGTATTAAACATTGCGAAATTGTCTCTTCCCCACATAGTATGAGCCTCTGCAGCGCTTGCTCCGGCATTAGCAGTCCATAAGCTGAAAAAATTCCCTTTATAAAATGCAGTATCAAAACCTAATAGTCCGCCGTTATTATAAATACTGTTACCGCCAAATGCCTGATGTGATCCATTATAAGACGCGTATATGCCCGAAAGATTATACCAGCCTCTTTTTAATGGCACAATTTCGTTTTCACAGCCAAACAAACTTCCGTAACTTACGTTGGAGACATCCGGCCCATTTTTCAGCTGAACCTTCTCAAACACAGTATATGGCTTAAACCAAATTCCGGTTCTTTCCTCCGGAAAGTATAACGGAGAAAATGCAAACTGCCCTGATGTACTTGCAATCTTATTTTTAAAAGAATAACTCTTTCTCTGCCCCGGCGGGCTGATCATAACCATGTCAAGATTTGAAAATACATTCTTGTATGTTTCAATCTGCGTTGCATAACCTGCAAGCTGAGCAGCAACAGCCGGAACAAAAACTGAAGAGTTTAACCCGCCGCGGATAAAATTAAAATTTCCGTTTCCGGCATCATAACCTGTATTATAATTATAAATAGGCGTAGAAATAACTGTCGGTTTGTACTCCACAGAATTTTTCAAAATATCATCCGCAAATGGAATAGATATAAATTTCCCCTCAGGAACCCCTTGAAGCGCCAAATTTTTAACATTAATTATCCCGCCGCCGCTCACCGAACTTGCACTAATCCTGTCCATAGTATTGCTATCAAAGTTTACATCAGCAAAAATATTAGTCGTTCCGCTAAGGCTTAAATTCCCGAAATTTATATTATTAATCTGTCCGTTTTGCATATTGAAATTGGTATCATTTCCTAATGAAGTGTTTGCAGCGCTGAAATAACTACTGTTTGCAAGCAGGTTTAAAGTCCCTGAATTAAAGTTAAAATCTCCGGTATATTGAGAATTTTCTCCGCCAAGATTCAAAATTCCGCTGCCGTCTTTTATAATCTTTCCCGCCCCCCTTATTCCGCTTTCAATATTTGCAGTTGAGGCAGACGTAAATTCAATTGTCCCCGTATTATAAATATCATTTAATTCCCCATCCTTATCAAAATTAGACCTGAAAGTTCCGCCTTCTATAACCAGCCTGCCGCCGTTGTATACAGCCCCACCGGCCGCATACTCCGCATTAGAAGATACACTGTTGTTTTCAATTACGGAATTAATCAATGTTACTGTTCCGCCCGTATTGTTATAAATAGCACCTCCGTCAGCATAAAATGGAGAATCTACATAATTATCAGATAATATTGAATTACTTATAGTTAAATTTCCGCTGTTATAAACAGCTCCTCCCAAAACTGCCGGCTGGTCGCCGTTTCCTTTACTGTAATTTCCTATAAAAGAAGAATTGTTAACAGTCATTGTTCCTGCATTATTAATCGCGCCTCCTTCAACAAATGATATAGGATCATCCTCGCTTTCAATATAATTATTTCGAAAAACAGAATTGTTAACAGAAGCCGTTCCGCGGTTGTAAACAGCCCCGCCCTCAACAGTCACGGCACCAGAAGCATAATTATTTTCAAAAACAGAATTATTAACAAAAAGATTTGGATTATCAGAAGAAGAAAAACCGTTTGCGATCGCGCCTCCCGCTCCTAATCCGCCATGAGCATAATTACCGCTGAATACCCCTGAATCAATATTAATTATTCCGCGATTTAAATTATAAACAGCTCCGCCAATACCGTAATCTGTACCGTTTGCCTCTGCAAAATTTTTCTGGAAGCCCGAATTCCTAATCTGCATATTCCCGTTGTAATTAAAAACAGCCCCTGCAAAGTCGGAACCGTTGTATTCCTGCCCCTTGCAGTTTTGAAAATTAATATTGTTGAACAAACTATCCTGATTTAATATAAACCCGCCGTAATTATTTTCACCATCAAGGGAATAACTGTTTCCGTCAAAAGATAAATCTAAATTAAAAAAATGGTTTCCTATTGAATCTTGTGAATTCAAATTGGCAGTAAATTCAATAACATCACCACTTTGCGGGTTAGAATTTATCAATTCTTCAAAGCTTGCGACCTGAATATCTTCCGCACTTGAAGATATTCCCGAAAAATAAATGAGACAGACAATTAGCAGTAAATTTTTAGAAATATTCATAAAACTATATTAATATCCAAAATTCAGCCGGTACATTATGCTATTGTCTATAATTTTATATATAATTTTACTAAACAACCTGCCTGAACAACTAACTAAAAGCAATATTTTTCAATAAAATAACTTTACAAATAATATAATAAAAAATGTTTATGATAATATAAAAACAGGGTAAACTTAAAACTTTTTTTAAACAGCCTTCAATAGAGTAAGAGCAAAAGCATGAGTAGTAATTCAGAAATCGAAAATGGAAATAATATTAAACCTGATATATCCGTTATAATACCGGTTTATGGAGTAGAAAACTTTTTGAAGGAAGCGCTTGAAAGCGTGATAAACCAGACGCTTAAGAATATAGAAATTATCATTGTAGATGACGGTGGCAAAGATAAATGTCCGCAAATTATTGATGAATATGCAGCAAAAGATAAAAGAATTATCGCAATACATAAACCCAACGGAGGTTACGGTCAAAGCTGCAATGTAGGTATTGAAACAGCTTCCGGTGAATACATAGCAATTATGGAACCGGACGATTACATTTCCCCTGATATGTACGAAAATTTATATAAAATAGCAAAAACAAATGATTCTGATATTGTAAAATCAAGTTTTTATGAAAATTACGACACCCCTGAGCAGAAAGAAATAAAAAAAGTTAACTGGGATGAAAAGTATCAACTTCCAACCGAAACATTTAAGCTATCAGACTGTCCGCTGTTTTTATTTTTTCACCCGAGTATATGGAGCTGTATTTACAAAAGAGAATTTCTGAATAAAAATAAAATTCGTTTTACAGAAGCTCCGGGCGCAGGCTGGACTGATAACCCTTTCCAGGTAGAGACCATGTGCCTTGCGCAAAGAATAAATTACACGCCGCAAGCTTATTACTATTGGCGGAAATTAAACGGTAACGATTCTGACGACTTAAAAAACTATAAACTTCCGTTTATAAGAAGTGAAGAAATTCACAAATGGCTGGATGAAAACAATATAACAGATAAAAATATTCTCTCGTGCATTTACAAACGAGAAATAGGCTATATAAGAATAATCTTCGGAAAAAAATATATCCAAAACCTTAAAGACTGTCTGAATATGGCAAAAACAATGTGCCAAAGAATGCTACCGCAGATAATTTTTAACTCTCAAAATATAAATAATGATGAGAAAAATATTTACAAAATGTGTATGAAAACACCTCTAATATATTTTTGTAAAAAACAAATCAGCAGAATGTTCAAACTAAAATTCAACACAAAAGAAAAGTATATAAAAATATTCGGCCATAACGTATATAAAAAGGAGTGTGTGCGTTGAACAAAAAACAGCCGTTAGTAACAATAGTTCTTCCGACGCATAACGGAGAACAATACTTGGAACAAGCAATAAAAAGCATACAAAACCAAACGTACGCGAATTGGGAATTAATCATTGTCGACGACTGTTCAACGGATAATACAAATAAAATTGCCCAAGAATATGCTACCGATGATGAAAGAATACAACTTATAAAAAATCAAACAAACATAAAACTTCCAGCCTCATTAAATAAAGGTTTTACAGAAGCACACGGCGAATATTACACCTGGACATCGGACGATAACGAATACTACCCTGAAGCACTTGAGAAAATGGTTGAATTTTTAGAAAGCAATCGTAATTATGGAATGGTTTATGCCAGAACAAATGTAGAAAAAGACGGAAAACTTGAACCATATACCTGGTGTGATCAGGCAACAACAGCAATAAATCTGCTTGAAATATCTGTTCCCGGCGCGTGTTTTCTCTATAGAAGCTCACTGGCAAAAGAAGTCGGAACTTATGATGAAAATCGTTTTCTAAATGAGGATCATGACTATTGGCTTAGAATTTTTCTAAAAGCTAAGATAGAAAATCTCCCGGAAATTTTATATTTGTATAGATTAACATCAACCGGCCTGACTAATACGCGGAAGCTCGAAATAGGCCGGAGAAAGATAAGTCTTTTAAGACATTACAGAAGAATATATGCAGAAAAATTCCCGGAAGTAAAAGAGTACTACCACGACTACCTGCTTTTTGATAAATTTATTGAAGGCGAGATTGACTGGGAAACCTGTAAACGACTGTCGAAAAATAAAAAAAACCTGTGGAAAGCCTTAAAAAAGGAATATATCTATTGCGGAAGAAACGCGATTTATATAAACTATATAATGAGCTTGGGAATATTATATTTTTTCAAGGCACTTATGCTAAAAAGTAAAAAACTATAATCAAAAATAAGACTAGAAAGGGTTGTGATGAATACAAAAACCGCCAAATTATTAACTTGCATGATTCCGAATAAGAAACTGAGACGCTCAGCCAGAAATAAATTATTGGGAATTAAATATAATATAATTCCGGAACCAAAACCGGACGTCATAGCTTTCACGAATAAACGTGCAGATTATGGACACAGAAAAGTAGCCATCTTAACTAATGTACTGCTTGATTGGGAAACCAATGAACCAAGTTTCGGTGGCGGAGAACGTTACGCTTTAAATATTGCAAAATTACTTAAATCGTTTGGTTTTGAAGTGCATTTTTATCAAATTGGTTATGAGGAATTTAAAGGTGAATATTACGGATTTCCTGTATATTCAATAAAAATGGAAGAAGGATATAGTGAATTTAATTCAAGTGTTTGTAACAAATTTTATGAGCTGACCAAAGATTATGATCATGTATACTACAACACTCCGGAATTATGCTCAGGGAAAATGCGTGCAGATGCAATAATGACTTGTCATGGGATATGGTTTGATCACAATAATTATCTCGGAGTCGAGTTCCGGTACGAAAAATGGTTTAAACATCTTGGTCAAGTGTTCTCTCAACCTAAAAAAATTGTAAGTGTTGATACAAATTCAATAAATGTCATAAGATCTTTTTGGCCGGAACTTGCAAATAATATGACTTATATTCCGAATTTTGTTGATACAGATAAATTTAAACCTGACATCTCTAAACGAGATAAAAATAAATTGCGAGTACTATTTCCAAGACGGAGCCAAATAAATCGCGGAAGTAGAATTTTAGAGGATATATTAAAAAATATCCCGTATGATGTAGATATATACTGGGTTGGAGAAGGAGATGCCCAAGATACACAAATTATAAAAAATTTAACAGAAAAAGATAAACGATTAAAATATTACTCGGTTGACTTTGATCAAATGCCGGAATGGTATCAAAAATGTGATATTGCAGTAATTCCTACTATAGCCTGCGAAGGCACAAGTTTATCCGCAGTCGAAGCGTTAGCCAGTGGTTGCGCAATAGTAACAACAAATATTGGAGGTTTATCTAATTTATTTTTGGATGGATATAATGGTATAATGTGTGATCCTGATGCAAAACAAATTGCCCAAGCCATTAATAAACTAATAGAAGATAACGGGTTAAGAAAAAAATACCAGGAAAAAGCAGTTGAAAGTGCTCAATATTTTTCTCTGAAAAGCTGGCAGAAAAAATGGGTTAAAGTATTTTTGGAAGAAAATTGGATATCACCTAAGCAAGCGTTAGATTTAGGATTTATAGAAGAGAATGAAATAAACCAATATGTCACGAAAGATTTAGTTATATTAACACGTAACGCAATCCATGGAGGTGTAGAATCTTTAATAGCCCAAGAAGTAAAATATTTAAATGCAGATGTAATTGTTTGCGGCGGTGCCGATTTCAAAGAAACAACTCCGTTTGAATATACCAGAGCTGACAATAAAGCAACTCTACTGCATAAGTTAAATAACTATTCAAAAGTTTTATATCATTGGATACCGGATTATGCACTGGACGCATTGGAAGAAAGTAAAAAAACTTGTATAGAATTTGTACATAGGGAAGATGTAAATAACTGCAACAGACCAATTGCAGACAGATATATCTCACACTCACAGTTTCTTGCAGACTATACAACAAATGTAACAGGGAAAGAATGCGATGTAGTACCTCATCCGATAGATACATCAAGATTTGTTCCGGCGGAAATAAAAGGGAATTATATCGGAGGGGTAACATCATATTATAAACA
>CALUYR010000084.1 GCA_944325045.1 Candidatus Gastranaerophilales bacterium | reverse complement strand
CTTACTATTCTCGCGGAGTTTGAGGATGGTGAATTTATAATATCAGATGGTAGTATATTTTATATAGAAAATGATGGAGTTAATAACAACTACCTAATTTATATTTCTGTAGATGTAAATGGTGTTTCTAAACGTCCAAATCAGTATGGATATGATTTATTTACTTTTCAGCTGATGGACGACGGAAAGATATTGCCGGTAGGCGCCCCTGGTACTAATAAAACAAATGTTAATTCTTATTGTTCTAAAAATTCTTCAGATAGTACTAATGGTCTTGCCTGTGCATATTACGCCTTAACCGATAAAAATTATTGGAAAAATTTGAAGTAAGATTATCAGCGCCAATTTGGGAAATATTCAATAGTTATCACATCTGTCGGCTTAATTCTTGCATGTCCGCCTTTAATAAAGTTAGTCGTTGAGCCAACAAAAGGTATAAGTGTTAAGGCCCACTTAAGCGGATAGACCCAAAAACACCTGTTCTGGCCTTTCTTTACGTACTTGCACAGAAGCTGGCTGTTTTTTATGTTGGGAATTTCAAAGTCATCTAAAATAATTTCCGCCGGAAAACCGTTCATTCCGCTTGTTATTATTGTCTCAATCCGGCCAGTGATAATATCGCCTTTGCTTAAAATTTTTTCATCGTTATAATAGACATCTTTATTCACTTTGAATTTCAGTTCCCGGCCTTCAATCGGATGATGTTTGGTTGAAACCTCTTCCACTATTGAAACATATATTGGAATGCTTGTTGTGTCAGAGTAGTCGTATGGTAAAACTTTTTCTTCCGGCGCCGGGTCTGGTTCTCCTGCCTGCACGGACGGAATTCCGCAATAACAGAATAATGCTGTAAATATACAAATAACTCCAAGTAATTTATTCATATTTTACTTCCTCAGTTAAATGATTTTTAATTTTTCGTTCAAGTTTTCTTCTGTTTTCAATTGATGTTAAAAGGAAGTTTTGATAATATTCGTTATTGATATATTCGTTGTTTTCGAGATACTGCGGATATTTGTATGTTATGTATTCATAAATACGGGCAAGACGTTTTGAAGTCAGATTGTGTCTGGAAAATCTGTCAAATTTTTTCTGCGGGCAGGTTTTGTTTATGAATACGATGAGCGCAAGCGGGTTATATCCGGCTTCTGCCATATAATCAACCGCTCTCTTGTCCGCAACTGTTTCGAATTTTTTTGCGCCAAGATAAACTTCCAAAGAATCCAATGAACCGCCCCATATACCGCTGTATGATTTCACTGCGGTTGAAATTTCCCTGGCAAGCATTGCTGCAAGTTCGTCATCTGTCTGCACTGATTGGTACAAACCGTCATATATTATTACCTGTCTTTTGGTTAGAGATTTGTCGGTCGAAAGCAGCTTCTTCTTGTCCTTTTTAGTATATCTGAAAACAATTCGTTTTGTTATTTTGTTATGATTAAGTAATTTTGTACCTATATTATCAATTCTTGTTTGGATGGAATTTTCATTCTCAAGATCAGCCATATTCTCGCTGGCCTGAACCATCGGGGATAGTGCTAATATCATTAATATCAGAACAAGTTTTTTCAACATTTTCCTAATTCCTTTTACTATATTTTTCAATCAAAAGTTTAAAAGGTCAAACTTTATTGAGCTGCCTTTATTACTTTAAGATTAAGTGATAAATTGTAAAATATATAGCGGCAGATAACAGCATACAAGCAGGAATTGTAAGCACCCAGGCTGTTACAATATTACCGACAATTCTCCACTTGACAGCATGAGCGTGAAGAGTTGAGCCTACACCCATAATTGCTGTTGATACTATATGGGTTGTACTAAGCGGAATCCCAAAATGTGAAGCCATTAAAATCAGTGAGGCAGCAGACGTTTCTGCGGCAAATCCGTGAACCGGTTTTAATTTAATAATTTTATGCCCCATTGTTTTTATAATTTTGTATCCACCGTTCATCGTTCCAGCCGCCATTGTAATTGCACAGACAATAATTACCGCTACCGGAATATCAAAATCGCCGGTCGGTGATTTTTGAAGATATCCGCACGCAAGCAGGGCAAGCGTTATGATACCCATTGTTTTTTGCGCATCATTGGAACCGTGGCTTAGTGCAATTAATCCCGAGGAAATTAATTGTAACTTTCTAAAACGCTTATTTACAACCTGAGGATTTGTCCGCCATAAAATTCTTATCATAATAAGCATTACCATAAATCCCATGCAAAAACCTAAAACCGGGGAAGCAAACATTGGGATTACAACTTTATCAATTAAAGTTGTGAAATGAACACAGCTAATTCCTGCTTTTACAATTGAAGCTCCCAAAAGTCCGCCGATTAATGCATGTGACGAGCTTGAAGGTAATCCTAAAAACCAGGTAAATAAATTCCATATTACGGCCGCGAGCAGTGCACAAAAAATTACCGTCAAAGTTACCATATCAGAATTTACAATTCCCGAGCCGATAGTTTTTGCAACATGGGTTCCTGTTAATGCCCCTATAAACTCTAATGTCGCACCATATAATACTGCTTGTTTAGGCGAAAGAACTTTTGTTGAGACAACTGTCGCAATTGCGTTTGCACAATCGTGAAAACCGTTTATAAATTCAAACGCCAATGCTACAGCTATTACTGCTATTAATATTAAAAGTGTTAGTGACATATATCTTCCTTTTCAAATTGTCCGAACTTACCGTAAAACTAACCGCGAAAAGCCGCAGGATGGGAATTTGGACAAGATTTATTATTAACTTTGTTTTAATACCACATTCAGAATTGTATCAGAAACGTTAAAACACGCATCAAGCGCATTTTCAATTTCTTTATACATATCGCGGAGTTTAATTACATCTAACGCTTCATATTTTCCTGAGAACAAATCGTACATTGCTCTGTGGTGAATTTCATCTCCGTGGGTTTCCAATTCTTTCATTGCTATATTGGTTTTAGTTATATCTTCTACGTCAGAAACTTTTTTGAATTTTTTGATAATTTCTCCCATCTGTTCGGTTGCCTGAACCAAAGTTAAAGCCTGCTCTTTCATTTCTTCCGTATATGCCGTCAAGTGATATACGTCTAAGTTAAGGCAGGCTTTGATAATTTTTTTATTAATTTTATTTAATTGGGAAGCAATATATTGAATATCCTCTCTCTCTATCGGGGTTATAAAGCTTTTATTTAATTGTTTTAAAACTAACTTATATGAAAGTTTTCCTTTTTTTCTATACTTAAGCGCTTTTTCTTTCTGCTCCTCGGTTAACTTTGTATGCATAACTTCATCATATAACTTTGCCGACTGCAAGCATATATCCGCGCTATCCTGGAACAATTGAAAAAACATTTTGTCTTCCGGAGGCATTATATACGACATTAAATTAAATTTTGGCATTTTATTTTCTCCTTTTCATACACACGTCAATCATACAAAAAAGTCAGCAGTTTTAAAAGTCTTTATTTACATTTTGTAAAAAAACAGCGGAAGTATTTGATTATGCTAGAATAATTATATGTATGAAGTAAAAAAACAGATTTATTTATCGCTGAGCAAAAACCAAAAATCGGCATTGTGTAATTTCTTGCGTGCGCTGGTAAAGAAGTCTCCGGATATGAACTCTGATGAGCTGCTTCAAAAATTTATTGAAGATGAAAATTATTATCTGGAAATTAATGCTTCAAGGTTTGAATTTTTAGGCGATATTATAAATGACCCGGATTTTTTACACGATACAGAATTATATATTAATGAGTGTAAAAAATATTACGATTATAAAAAGAAGCAGGAACCGCTTTTAAAAGCTCAGAAAGAATTTGAGAAGAAAAAACGTGCTTTCCTGCGCGAAGTCAAAATGTCAAAGGAACCTCCGACTTCAAAACAGTTGTATTATTACGACAGACTTTGCAAAAAATACAATTTAGAAAAAAAAGATTTGACATCCAAACTTCAGGCAAGAGATGAGATTGATAAAATCATCTCGGAACACGAGCAGGGGGTTAAAACATCTTTTGAAGATCAGCCTTAAAGCTTATAACCCATTATGTAATCATCCATTACAAAGCCCTGGCCGATATCGGTTACAGCGGAATCAATTATCGTAAGTCCCCATTTCTTATAAGCTTTAATAGTATTTTCATTATGCTTGTTAACTGTCAGACGAATCTCCCTATAACCTTTTTCAGCTGTAATATTTTTTATTTTTTCAAAAGCTTTTCCCCCAATTCCCCTGCGGCGAAAGCCTTTTGATATATACAGCTTTGACAAAAACAGATATCCGGCATGCTCTGAAATTCCAAAATAGCCGATGTGTCTGTTATTTTCGTCTATAAAATAGTAGGTGTAATTTTCCTCATCGTTCTGCTTTTTTATAGCCTCTTGGGATTGGAACTTTTCAACCATGTAATCAATTTGATCTTGTGAAAGTATTATGCCCCAATACTCGTTCCATATATCGTGAGCAAGCTTTGCCAGTATATTTATTTCTCCGGGGGTTACTTTTTTAAATTCTGTTACCATAGCGTAATTATATCATAATTTTTCATGATAAAATATAAGTACAAAAATCAGGAAGAGATAAAGATGAATGAAGTAATAGAAAGATTAATAACTTTAATTGATGAAGATCTACAAAATAATATTTATACGCCGGAAGAACGAAATGAAATAGCAGATAAATACAAAAAATTACTGCCACAAGATTTGATTGTTCTTGCCCAGACAAACCCGATATCAGGGAATGTTAAATATAACGCACTGAAAGCCCAAAAGTGGATTGAATGGGCTAATTTAATTGAGGCAAAGGCGGTTATTTTTCCGGAAATGTTTTTGATAGGCTACCCGATAGGAGATTTTATTGACCGTTTCCCGATAGTTGTTGAGGAATGCAATGAGTGGTTAGAGGTACTGGCTAAATTAAGCGGAAAAACAAAAGTTATAATAGGTTTTGCAGAATTTAATAAAGAAAAGAAAGGGAAAAATTATTATAACTCAGCCGCAGTTCTTGCTGACGGGAAAATAGAAACGGTTGTTCGAAAAAGTTTGCTGCCTACGTATGCGGAATTTAACGATTACAGACATTTTGAGCCATCGCCGGTCAACAGTTCTTCCCGAATTACAAACATAGGCTCAAAGCGTGCCGGAATCGTTATATGCGAGGACGGCTGGAACGATTTTGACTTCTTTGATAAAAATCTGTATTCAACAGATCCGGTTGAAGTTGTAATAAAAGAACAACACCCCGATTTTATTGTAAACTGTTCATCGTCTATTACACGCGCCAAAAAAGAACAGTTAAAACATAATATGCTAAGTTTTGCAGCAAAAAAATATAAAACCCCGATTGTATATGTTAACCAGGTTGGATCCGGAGAATGTTTATCATTTGAAGGTGCCAGCCGGGTTTATGACGAAAACGGAACGATTATTGCAATGGCAAAATCGTACGAAGAACAATTTTTTATTGTTGATTTGAACGATAAAAACGGCGTTATATACCAGCTGCCTAAAGGATTAGAAAAAACTTTAAATTCCCAGAAGGCTTTCAGTCTGGATCATGAACCGGATCTTGAAAGAACCTATAAAACAATTATTCAGTCAATACGTGATTATTTCAGGAAAACCGGATTTAAGCGTGCGGTTTTGGGACTTTCAGGCGGACTGGATTCTACTATTTGTGCAGTATTACTTGCAGACGCGCTTGGTGCGGAAAATGTTTTCGGAATAAGCATGCCCTCGATAATTACAAGTGATGAAAGCAAAAATGATGCAAAAACTCTTGCTCAAAATTTAGGTATAAATTTTATTGAGATACCTATTAAAGATATGTTTGATGTTACAAGAGAAAAATTCGACTCTTTGTTCTCTGATATGAATAATAAATGGAATTGCAGATATAAAAATTCGTATACAAATGACAATATTCAGGCAAGGGCACGTGCAACAATTTTATGGGGCGTTGCAAATGAGTTTGAATCCTGCTTATCAATTGCGACTTCTGACAAGTCAGAGGTCTATATGGGCTATGCAACCATCAACGGGGATATGTCAGGAGGATTTGCCCCTATCGCGGATGTGACGAAAACTAAACTCTTTGCACTTGCAAGATGGCTGAATGAAAACCGCAAAACTAAAAATGCAATCCCGGCCTCAATTATTGAAAAACGACCGGGCGCAGAACTTGCGATTAACCCTGAAACCGGCAAGCCTCTGCTTGCGGAGGAAGCACTTATGCCGTATGAATTCCTTGATGAAGTTATCTGGCGTGTTGAAAATCTACACCAATCAATTAATGATATGACCGATGTTGAATTTCTTTATGAGAAAAAAACATCTGTTTCAAAGGAACAAAAATCCCAATGGCTGGAAAAATTCTTTAGAAGAATGTCATTTGCAGTATATAAGTGGTCAATTCTTCCTCCGGCTCCGATTGTTGATGCAAGATCGGTTAATAACAGAGAATACCGGCATCCGATTATTGCTTCCGCAATAAATTACAGGAAAACTTCCTTTGAGGAAAAATTCGATCTGTTAAAAAAATATATCTCCAGATAAAATTTTAAGGCATTATATGTACCACGATACTCTTAACAATTGAAATTTATTTTCGTAAATTGTTCAGCATTTGTGCTAAAACAGCAAACTTTTGTCTTGTATTAAAAATAGAAGTAAACTTTTAGTATGTTGGATATTAAGGAAGAAATACAAATACTATTATTAAGACAAGGACTTTCCATGCGGAAACTTGCAAGGAAAATGAGAGAAGCAGGATACGATATTCCTGCCGAAAGCGGGTTATCGTATGCATTTAACCAAAAACGCATACGATTTCAAACAGTTCAGGAGATAGTAGATTTTCTCGGGTATGAACTTGTGCTACGAAAAAAATAAAATTATTTCACAATAATTTTATAAGGATCTTCTCCGTAATGGGAAAATGTAATAGTACCTTTACCTTCAATTCTGAAAAGTCCTTTTATATATGGTTTATCAGTATTGAGAGGGGTGAAAGAGTATTTATGGAAATCCTTGTCAGTATCATTCAAAAGCAGGCACTGCCTTGGAAATTTTGAAAATCTCAGAGTTTTCTTATGATTTTTGAAAGACGACAGCTTGATAATTTTTACATCCGGAAATAATTTTTGTACATCTTTTTTGTTTAATTCTTTTTCTTGTATTTTGCCGTTGTTATTTATAACTTCGGCAAATTTTAAATTCTTATTTATAACCGCTATAAGTTTTCCGTTTCTGACAAATTCATAATTAGAATTTAAAACAAATTCCGGTTCGTTTTGGTTATCCGGATAATATTCAGAGTAAGATCCGGTTCCGGGTGATGTCTGTTTTGTGTAAGTTATTTTATCATCAAACGCACTTTTGGCTTTTGACCAAAGTTTTTCCGAAGGCGAATAATAAACACTATCCCCCGACATAACTTCTTCTACAATGGCGCAGGCCGGCATGAGTGCAAGCCAGAATACAAAAACTGATAATAAAAATTTTTTCATAAATTTCTCCTTTGCTAAAACTATTTTACTACAAGATTTTATGATATAATTATTAAAAAAGGAGAGATTGTATGAAAGCAGGTATCTTAAGTGTTCAGTTTAACCCGATATTGGCTGACAAGCAGGCCAATCTGGATAAAGCGGAAGAAATTATACATCAATATGGTGATAGTAATTTAGATTTAGTTGTATTGCCGGAATTTTTTTCGACAGGAATTTGCGATAAAGAATTTATAAATTCTCCGGAGGATGAAACCGGAGGGGAAGTTATACAAAGACTAAAGGAAACAGCCAAACGCTATAATACAAATATTGCGGCCGGAACAGTTATAGAACTTGTTGGTGATAAGCGTTATAACACTTGTTTTGTGATAAACCGAGAGGGGGAAATTGCAGGAAAATACAGAAAAATTCATCTAT
>CALUYR010000083.1 GCA_944325045.1 Candidatus Gastranaerophilales bacterium | reverse complement strand
TATAAGGTATGTTGTTAATAAAATATTGAACAGAGAAGATGAAAATAAAAATTCTGAAAAATTTACCGTTGATGTTATTGTGACAGTTGGAAGAAATAATCTTAACTGCAAGCTTGAGTTTATATCACAAGACGGGCTTGCGAAAATAAAATTTATGTATAAAAACAAAAAGTACGTTACATCTTCTCACTTACGAATGATTGATGCATTGCAGGAATTAAAACTAAAGCTGGACGACTATGGATTTATATTACGAATATGCAATTGCTGTTCTCACTTTAAACCTTGTGTGGACGGTTCGACCAACATGCTGAGAGGTTTTTGTGCAAATGAATACCCGAGTCCGACGATCAGTGATGAACCGCGGCAGACACTTGTTTGGAATACTTGTTCAGCCTTTACACCGGCAAAACTTAACAATATAATTTCTGATATGATAAAGGAAAGTAACGCAAAAAAATAACCGGATTTTGCCAATAATAAGTTCAGTTGTTGTGCGTCCAGTGAGAAAATAAAAATGTTCGGTTTTCTGCTGGGGGTTGGCCGCCGATATATGTATAGGAAGCCTGAAAACATCAACAATATGACTTATACGTTTCGCACAGTGAATCGTTGAGCACGAACATAGTTTACCCCTTGCAAAAAATAAAAAATGCTTTATAATGAAGAAAAGCGAGGGTAAAGTCATGGAAAAGCCAGTAATAGTGCGGTATACGGGGGGGGGGTGGTAACGAACCTCAAGGGAGACAAGGGCTTGCGCCTAATGAGTCAATGTTAGAGCCCCAAGCTACTTTAACCCCATGTCATCCTGAACATACTTTTTCTTTAGCACAAAGAAAAAGTAAGCAAAAAGAAAGCAAGACTGGGTGGTTGAGCAAGCAGTTATGTCATCCTGAACTTGCTTCAGGATCTAGCCCACGAAGCATTATACCGTCGTCAGAAAACATCAAGAACATAACCTCTACGTCCCACACAGCGCAGCGTCATGTGAGAGGGGACTACGTCCCCCAAAAAGAAAGCGAGACTGAGTGGTTGCCAAAGCAATTATGTCATCCAAGACATGTTTCAGGATCTTGCCACCGCGGCTTGGGAACTATAACCAAAAGCAAATGTCTGATTAGTAAATCAGACCCGCGTACTAATGTTTGGCTGAAAGCACAATCTACTTATCTGATAAATATAAAAAGTAAAGAACGTATGAGAATTCTCGTACGTTTTTGAGTTATGGAAAATATAAAGACATACATTGAATTTAGTCATTAAATATGGTATAATTAAAATATGGAGGATTTATGTATAAAAGCTTAAACAAATTTAGCCAAGCGAATCGTCATGTAAAAGGTGGCTCTGCCGCCCGCAAAGCCGCATTTACTCTGGCTGAGGTTCTTATCACACTTGGCGTAATCGGTGTGGTTGCTGCCCTTACGCTGCCTGCTTTGATAAATAATTATGAAAAACACGTCACACTAACAAGATTGAAATATTCATATAATATTTTCAGTAATATGATTCGCCGTGCAGAAGCAGACTATGGTAATATTACGGAATGGGGATTGGACGCAGAAGGCAACAAAGAGTATAATCTCGAAAGTCAAAAGGTTGTCCGTTCCCAATTCATAAAAAAATATATTTTGCCGTATTTACAAGGTGCGCGATTTTCTGATAGTAAAATGAAAACTTATGCAGACTATGGATATAAAACTCCGATAGTAACACGTACCGGTGAAGCTTGGGGGCCTTTAAACGGAGCTCCGCCGATTATTCAGCTGGCAAACGGATCTATTTTAATAGTTTCTTTTGCTACTATGACCAACTCTGATAATAAAACAATGTTCGCCGGCTTGTATTTTGTCGTCGACATTAATGGCCCGAGCGGTAAAAACCAGATAGGAAAAGATGTTTTCTTCTTTTGTATCCCATTTGTTGTAAACACGAAAGTTCTGTTCTATCAAAATTATACTGTTAGTGACGATAATTATATCAGGCTTGATCCGAGCAGAACTAACAGAACTTACGTGTTGAATCAATGTAAAGCAACAGGATATCATTGCGGATATCTTATCCAAATTGACGGATGGCAGATTAAAAATGATTATCCATGGTAATATGGAATAATCTTTGCTATAACAAAAAACTCTCCGCTTAAGCAGAGAGTTTTTATTATAAACATAAATTTAGAATTTATATTCAGGGATAACAAACGGTTCGTTATTTGCGTCTTTTTCGACAAATTTTAAATAGTAATCCATAGCTTTTTCTTTGGACTCGTTATAAAATTTATCAGAAATGTACTTTTTGTGAAGTTCAGTTCTGTCGCCGGCGTAATTCCCCATTGCCCCGGCGTATGTTTCCAATACGTTTTTATCAGATCCTCCGCCGTAAGCTTTTGTTTTTGCATCCGTTCCTGACGGGCGGATTTCTATGTATTTGTCAGTAAATTCCAGATAAGTGCCGTCGCCGACAAATTTTATTGATTTTAATCCGTCAAAAATCAGGCTTTTGAATGAGTCGTTTAGAACTTCTTTTACGTTATCTATAGTCATAATACCTTCTCTAACGGCAATCGCCATTGATAAGTAAAATAAATCATTTTTTGTTCTTTTCGCTTCACCTGCAGTTTTGGCTTCTTTAAGCTTATTAATATCGGGTTCGGATTCGTTATAATATGCTATATCAACTCTTGTATCGTAGCGTCCTACAATTTCATCATTATCAAAAATTTCTTTTAAGTAATCTGACAGCGGCTTATTTTTAAGCTTGGAAATCAACGCCGAAGCAACAATAATCGCTTCTGTAGCACTTTTTTCTCTCATAGCAACCGCCGAACGGCCTGCAAGAGATTTAATTAAATCTTCAGTTCCCATAATCATCCCGCCGGATTCTTCTCCGCCGAAAAGCAGACGTGGGTTTTTGCCAAGGTTAATTGAATTGCCGAATACGTCATCAACAATAACATCTTTTTCCGGATGTAATTTTAATTGCAATTCAACTTTTTTCATAATATTTGCAATTTCCTTGAAGCCGACAGGAACATTAACAACTTTTACGCCGTGTCTATGAGCCCATTCATCCCAGGAAAGAGCCGAGGCTGTTGTTTTAATCATAAACCGCGGGTGATTATCCCAAAGATTTTCTTCTTTAAGCTGTTTTGCCCAAAAATCCATCAGCATTAAAAAAGCCTGGTTTGCCGTAAATACAGTGAGAAGAGTTTTTTCGTTCAACTTAACGTAATCAATACCGTTTTCTTCAAGATAAGATTTTCTCTCAATGCTTTCGGTCTGAGTAATTGTAAGCCGGTCATGATCAGGATCCGTGATTAAAACAGCAGTTCCTAACGGCATATTTTTCAGTTTTTCTTCATAATGAAGAGTTTCGATTACCGGGAAGAATTTTTCCCCGTTTTTGCGTTTTGCAAGAACGGTTGCATCCACTGAATAATCATAAAACGCTTTTTCTCCCTTTGGTGTTTCATCATATTTTCCTATAGAATGGAAAAACGGATCTTCCTCTGTATTGAACCATACGAATTTGTCAGATATATTAAGCTTCTTAAGAACCCTTGATAAAGTTCTGTATGCAGAGCCTCCAACATTTTCAACAGCAATCTTTTGATTGAATCGCTTTATCAGGTTAAGGTTAATATCTTTTGCAACCCCTGATTGAAGATACTCTACGTATAAATCAACACCGTCATTAAGTTTTGTCATAATTTTTTCATCAATAAGCGGGTTGTCTTTTGCTGCAATTTTAATTTCATAAGATCCATTGTTTTCTGTTTGGTCAAAAATTTCCTGAATTTTATTGACAAATTCCAGCGATTCTTCCGGCAAATACTGTGATCCCTGGGAATTTAAGTCTTTTGTAGCGTTCTTAACAGAAATCCCGTGGCTTGATGTAATGTATTCCCCGCCCACAAGGTCAAGCTTAAACGCTAAAAATGAAGCTAACCAGATCGGGATGGTTTTTCTCTCCTTTGGAACAATTGTCTTAATCCCCTGAGCTGCCTGAATACGGGCTATCGCATCAAGAAATAATGCAGAATTATATCTTACTTCTCTGCCTGCAACTTTTAAGATCTCTTTGCCGGAATATTTCTCTTTTGCCACAAGCGCTTTGGCTAAAGTCGCAAGTACAATTCCGACTAAGTTAATAGGAAATCTCGTATCCTGCGGAAATAAAATGTTTTGCGGGCCTCTTATTCCGGCTGTCGAAACTTTTGCTTCCTTTGAGTAGTTCGCAAACCATTCATATAAATTTAAACCCTCTGGATTGTTCTTTTCATCGTAAGGTTTGAGGTGCTCCTTTTTTAAAATAAAACTGAATTCTCCGTCATCGGAAAAATCCATAAGATTTAGTTCTTTTATGTAATCGGGTGTTTTGTCATAAACGCTTTTAAATAATTCATTCTCAAGTTGGTTTGTTGATTGTTTACACTCTTTCATACTATTCTCCCTTCAGTTAGTGTTAATTATACACAAAACAAATAAATAAGTGAATAGGATAATACAAAAATTCCCATAGTTATAATATCTTAGTGTTGAAACTCTCAGGTTTTTGTGTTACTATTTTAAGTACTTATAGGGAGTATGTTAGTTATGTCAAAAGAGAAAGAGAAGAAATCTTATACAAAACGAACTACCGAACAGTTTAATAACTGGCGCAGATTGTTTCAAATTCTGGTTTGTAAAATCTTTTATATGATCCGTTTTAAGCTGGTCTACAGACTGGAAGTTCACGGTATGGAGAATGTCCCTGATGATAATGAATATATAGTTTGTCCAAATCATCTATCAACTCTTGATCCTCCGTTGATAGTCGGGATATTCAAGCGCAGTGTTTCATTTATGGCTAAAAAAGAGTTGTTTGATATAAAATTTCTCCGCTGGTGGATCGACTGGCTCGGCGCTTTCGCGGTGAACCGTGAAAGTTTAGGCCCGTCAACTATTAAAACAGTTATGGCTATTAAAAAAAGTAATTGGGTCTTTGGTATATTCCCGCAAGGCACACGAGGTGTTCCGGGGGAAATTCGTGGTGTCACAAGAGGCTTTGCCGGATTGGCTAAAATTACCAAATGCGCAATTTTACCGGTAGGAATTACCGGTACTGAACAGGCTAAACGTATACCTTTTTCAGGTAAAATTATTGTTAATATAGGCAAGCCTATTCCTTACAGCGATGATATTGATGGCATGGTTGAACAGTGGATCAAATCTATTCAGGAACTGACCGGGTTTAAGTATGTTCCTGATACCGAGGCAGAAAAGATTGGAGTTGAGAATGAGTAAGCAAGAAAGAAATTATAACCGGCGCTATGCCTCTGAATATAATATTTTTAGATCTATCTGGTATATGACTTTCCTTTATACCGTTGTAATACCGTTTTTCTCAATATTTTACGATTACGAAATCACTGGTCGTGAAAACCTGCCTAAATGGAATAAAAGAGATAAATATATTTTTACGGCAAATCATGTCTCTATTTTTGATCCGTTCCTGGTGCCTATGGCTGTAAGAAAACTTATTGCTTTTATGGCTAAAAAAGAATTATTTGATCAAAAAGAAAAGTTCAGCGGGCTTATTAAATCGCTTGGCGCATTTTCTGTTGACAGGACTAAACCCGAGATCGCAACTTTTAAAACAGTTAGAGATATTTTTACTACAAGCTGGTCTTTAGGTGTTTTCCCGCAAGGCGGCACAAAGCCTTACGGAAAACTTGAAGAAATTAAAAAGGGTTTTGTTGTTATCGCAAAAAATGCCAAAGCCGATATTATCCCGGTCGCAATCGGTGGTTTTACAGGTTATCCGCAGTTGAAACCATTTAAAAAGCAAAAAGTAAGACTGCATATTTGCAAGCCTATTTCATATAAGCTTCCGATAGATGAAGTTATTTATCAGTGGTGTGAAGAAATTTCTAAAAATGCCGAATATGAAAACTTATGTCCTAAACCGGTTCAAGCAGCAGACAACGACTTAGTCAATGCGTAACAATTAACAAGAAATTCATGTAAAGCGTTAAAGCGTTATAATAATATCAAAAAGCTCCCGAATTTCCGGGAGCTTTTTGTCGCTGTCTTATTTAAAGAAAGGAATTTTTGTTGTTATTTTTTGTGTTATGCAGCTTGTTTAGCTGGTTCCTGAATAGCTTCAGCCGGTTTTGTTTCCGGAGCGGCTGCTTGAGCCGGCATATCTTCAAGCTGGTTTAGTTTTGCTAATGCTGCTGTTGCTGCTTCCTGAACACCTTTGTCCTGATCTTTCTGGGCAATTGTAAATATTGTGTTCAAGTCTTTTTTGTAGCTTGGGTTTTGAATGTAACTCAATGCTTCGATTGCAGATGTTCTAACCATTGCGTTAGGGTTATTCTTCAACTGTTCTACAATTGTTACGGCACCCGGGAGTTCTGTTAACGGAACTGTTGAGTTAGTTAATTTTTGAACTTCGTCACCGTAAAGTTTTTGCATTATAGCTGTTGTGAACATTGCGAAGCTTTTATTTCTTTCAGCTTGTTCGTATGGAGAAATTGTCATCGCCAATTTCTTTTCGTCATCTGTCATTTGCTGGTTTGCAAACAATTTTTGTCTTGCAGCTTTTTGAGCTTCTGTCGGCTGCGCAAGTTTGCTGGTATCAGCTGTAATGATGTTATTTAAAGCATCAATCACTTTAGTATCTAACAATTCAGTAGCTTTTTGCGGTTCATCTTTAACCATATTGGCTATTTCTTCCATAGCTGCTGCCTGAACTTCGTAATCAGGGTTAGTTAATTTTGCTATAAACGTGTTAAGGTCAACTTGCGGTGTAACAGGAGCCGGGGCAACTACTTCAACCGGTTTTTCTTCTTTAGGAGCTTCCGGTTTTACTTCTGCTGCTGCCGGGGCAGGTGTTTCTGTAACAACCGGAGCCGGCGGAACCACTGTCGGAGCCGGAGCTGCCGGAATTTCCTGAACAACCGGAGCCTGCTGCGGAGCTTCTGCTACTGTAGGAGGAACCATTACAGGAATTTGAGGAGCCTGGGTTTCCGGAGTTGTTATGCTTGGCGGCATGTAATACGGTTGAACCGGTGCCTGCGGGTAGCTGTAAAGCTGTCCTTGCGGATAATTGTAGTATGGCATTGTTGGTGTTGCATACTGTGGAGCTTGTGTTAATACCGGTGTTTGATACTGAGATGTCGGTGCCGGTACGTTGACCATTGGATTGTGAACGTCAATTTTTACTGCGTTATAGTTCGGCTGTTGCGGAACTTGCAGATAATTGGGTAAATTTGGAATTTGCATCATTTTATTTTTTCCTTTCAATAAATAATTTTGTCTATTCCTATTCTACCCTTTAAATACTCCTCAAGAAAATAAATTGCTATATTTTGAAAATTTTTTAATAATTCTTAACAATAGGTTTTAAAAAAATCAATAAAAACATTGATATAATTGTATTTTTGAGATTTAAAAATATTTGTGCTATAATCTGGTTAGGGAATAAGATAATCCTAAAATCAGAGGGAAATGTATAAAACATGTTGTTAAATTTAAGTGAACGCCGTTCTATTAGAAGCGCTTTCGGGCAAGCACTAACAGAAGCCGGAAGAAATAATTCTAATATAGTAGTTTTGGACGCAGATCTGGCATGCTCAACCCAGACTGCAATGTTTGCAAAGGAGTTTCCTGAACGTTTTTTTGATATGGGTATAGCAGAACAAGACATGATGGCTACTGCCGCCGGGCTTGCATCTGCCGGGAAAATACCGTTTGCTGCAACTTTTGCAATGTTTGCAACAGCAAGACCTTACGACCAGATACGAAATTCAATTTGCTATCCGGAATTTAACGTTAAAATTATTGGAACTCACGGCGGTGTAACAGTTGGAGAGGACGGAGCAAGCCACCAGGCTTTGGAAGATATCTCTCTTATGCGCGGGCTGCCTAATATGAGTGTTATAGTTCCGGCTGACTGCCGTGAATGTAAGGCTGTTGTCAAATTTGCAGCGGAAAATTACGGGCCTATGTATATTAGAATCCCAAGAACGAATGTTTGCGATATTTTTGATGACAGTTACGAATTTGATTTCTGCAAAGCCAGAGTTATTGAAGAAGGTTCTGATGTTACTGTTATAACTAACGGGGAAACCCTTGCCGAAGTTATTCAGGCCGGTGAAATGCTAAAAAATGAAGGTTATTCCGTTCAAATTATTCATGTTCCTGTAGTAAAACCGCTGGATGACGCTACAATTATTGAAAAAGCCAAACAGACAAAATTCGTGATTACTGTG
>CALUYR010000082.1 GCA_944325045.1 Candidatus Gastranaerophilales bacterium | reverse complement strand
GTTAATGTAGCTTGGGGCTCCAACATTGACTCATTAGGTGCAAATCCTTGTCTCCCTTGAGGTTCGTTTCCCCCCCCCCCGTATTCATTGCTATACTTGGTTTTTCCATGACTTTACCTCCTTTTTTTTCTTTATTATAAACCATTTTTTTATTTTTGCAAGGGGATAGTTCGCCTCCTTCTACATAACGCGTCGCAGCACAAGAGACAGCAAGTTGGGAAAAACGCAAGCATACCCGCCTATATTGCGTCAATTGCAAGACGGATTATTCGGCAGAAGCAATTTGCTTGTATAATTCAATCTGTTTGGCAGAAATGTTTTTAGGTATAACAATTTTAATTTTTGCATTAAGATTGCCGTAACCGCCTGATTTTTTAGGAAGTCCGAGATTTTTTAGCCGCAATATTTGCCCTGACGAAGTTTTGGCAGGAATTTTTATCCCGATTGTACCGTGAAGGGTCAGAATATCTTTTTTACAGCCAAGAACAGCCTCTGGAGGAGTAATTTCAACTTCTTTTGTCAAATCAGTTCCATCAACCTCATATTCTTTATCTTTATATTGAATAATCAGATACAAATCGCCTGTATGCCCGTAATTATCCGTTTTACCTTCGCCTTTAAGTCTGATTTTCTGTCCGGACTTTACTTCCGCCGGAATTTTTACCTTAATTGATTTTGTAACATTTTTAATTCCCGTTCCGCCGCAAGCAGAACAATACCCTCCTCCAGGAGGACACTGAGTACACCGCTCCATTTCAGAGAAATTAACACTAACCGGTTTTTGGTTAAAAACATCCCGCGCGGTTATGTTAAGAGTTTTGGTAATGTCTAAATCTGCGGGAGGTTCAGGCTGGGGCTTACGTCTTGAACGGGAAGAAGAAGATCTGCCTGCATTTGCCGAACCAAAATCAAAACCGCCAAAATTCATACCGCTGTGTTTTTGCGCCCCTGCGCCCATCATATCACCAAACAACGAGCTGAAGAAATCAGAAAAACCGCCCAGATCCTGCCCGTTAAAATTAAAACTTTGGTAAGCTCCGCCCTGGCCGCCGCCAAAACCGAACTGTTCAAATCCCGGAGGAGGCGTATAGCTTTGACCGCCCTGCCAATTTGCTCCAAGGCTGTCATAACGCTGACGTTTTGCCTTATCGCCAAGCACCTCGTATGCTTCATTTATATCTTTAAACTTTGATTCTGCTTCCTTGGTTTTGTTTACGTCAGGGTGAAACTTCCTTGCAAGTTTTCTGTACGCCGACTTAATTTCGGATTCGCTTGCGTCTCGTTTGACACCCAAAATCTCATAGTAATCTTTATATTCCATAATTTCTCCATTCTGATCTTTATATATTATTATAATAATATATAATTCTCAAAATTCTTAAATAATTAATATTTTTATAATTATTTAACACTGCACTAGAGCAAATAACACAAAAACAAACGGAACAAGCAAATGCCCCGTTTTGTTTTTATATTTTGCAAGCAAAACACCGGTTAACTATAAATCAGCACCGCAGCATTTTTTAAACTTTTTACCGCTTCCGCAAGGGCAAGGATCATTTCTTCCGATTTTAGAAAGATCAATTCCTTCCGGCAAAGCAGGTTTATCTTCTTCATCCTCAATAATACCAAGGGTATTGGCAAAAGCTTTGGATTTGTATAAAACAGTAGTTGAGGAATATATTTTCTGTTCGAGGTAACGGGATTTATATTTTTCAAGTAGTTCTTTTAAGGTATAGTCAGTTTTTTTCCAGCCGTTGATTATAGGCAGGAAATTTTTGTGTTTTTTAGCAGCACGTTTGATTAAATTAGCTGAAAATTTATCATTAGTCAGAAAATAATCAATACATTTATCGTAATTTTCTATTTCAGAAGGATTAGACACCTCAAAGATTTTATTAAAAGTTCCCCAGAAAGGAACTGCGTACATTCCCAATTCTTTGTCATATATAATTCCGACATCATAAGTTTCCTTATGAGAAGAAAACCCACCCAAAGAGTTTTCAAGGAAATTATCATAAGAATTGTTAAATTCCGAAACATTAAAGAACTTATATGAATCAGGTTCTTTAAGTTTATCCTGGAAATCAGCTTTTACACCATCCTCAGCGTAGTCATTGAAAAGTCCTATTAATTCATCGGCAAATTTATTTGTTGTAAGGACTTCATCAGCGCCGAAAAATTCCATAAATTTTTCATAAACATTATGAATTTCTTCTTCAATTTCAGCCTGTTTTTCCGGGTTATCCTGATATACGATTTCCGGATTTTGTATAATTCTTGCAACTGAAAATCTATAAGCCTCATCACGTCTTGTCGTAGGTAAAACTCCTGAAATTTCCAGAAGATAACATTCGTCCTCAAAATTCATAATTCTTGCAACAATATACTGCCCGGATCCAAGCCCCCGGAAATTCGTCATTTTTATAAGAGAAGTTGTGTTATAGGTCTTTTCATTGATAATGTTATACAGTTCAAATCCGTTTTTAAGAACTTTTTTGATTTCGAAAACTGATGACATTGATTTGTCTAATGCTTTGGTAATCTTTTTTATCGGAGCTTTAAGATCAGCTTTATCCAGATACAAGGACAAAATGCTTTTATGATCTTCTCCCAATCTTCTTTCGAAAATATAATTAAAGCAAGCGCTTTGGAAAGCAGCCCCGGAATTTGGGTTAGCGCCAATCGTTTTGAGGTATTCCTGGAAATCAGGACGAATATATTCGTCTGACTGGATAAAAAGCGCAACTGCTTTTATTGTATCATTAATTTCTTGGACTTTATCTAATACCGGCATTTTTCTCTCCCTTAATTAAAAATCATAACTACAAGTTAGCTCAAATATAAAAAAAACTCAATAGTTGCTTATCTTATTTACGCATAGACGAGTAAGAGTAATACATACTTAATCAAGCTCATCAAAAAGTTTTATTACATCTTTATGAATATCACCAATCGGCCGGGCAGCATTAACAACTTTAATTCTGTCCGGATCCATTTCCGCTAATTTAAGATAACCATCCCGGACGGAATTAAAAAATTCAACCCCCTGGGTTTCCATGCGATCTTTGTCTTTTCCGACTCTTTCCATTGATGTTTGAATATCAATATCGAAAACGATTGTCAAATCCGGTTTCCGGCGTCTTGTTGCAATATTATTGAGCATATTGATTTCCTCAATATCCAATCCGCGTCCGTAACCCTGATATGCAACCGTACTGTCGGTATGGCGGTCGCAAAGTACTATTTTCCCTGCTTCTACTGCCGGATTTACAATAGTATCAATATTTTGGGCACGATCTGCCAAAAATAAAAAGGTTTCACACTGAGAGGAGACTTCTCCGTCGTAATTCAGCAGAATTTCCCGGATTTTTTGGCCTAAGCCTTTTGCGCCGGGTTCACGGGTTTCAATTACGCAGAGATCTTTTTCATCCCGCAAATAATCTGCAAGCAGCTTCATCTGAGTAGTTTTACCGCAGCCGTCAACACCTTCAAATGTGATAAAGTATCCTTTTTTCATTTCTTATCCTTTTATTAAATTATTGTAATGTTCATTATAAAAGTCAATAAACCGATCCTCTAATATTGCCTGACGGCATTTTTGAGAAAATTCGACGAGGAACTGAATATTATGAATAGAAAGCAAAGTAGCGGCAGTGCTTTCCTGGCAGCGGAAAAGATGACGTATATAAGCCCTTGAATGATTTCTACATGCATAACAATTACATCCTTCGACAAGCGGAGCACTGTCATCATAAAATGCTTTATTTTTAATATTTTTCTTTCCATGCCAGGTGAAAAACGAACCGTGGCGGGCGTTACGTGTAGGCAGCACACAATCAAACATGTCAACTCCGTGTTTTATACCATCGAGTAAATCTTCAGGAGTTCCGACCCCCATCAGATAACGAGGCTTATTTTCAGGAAGTAAAGGGGCTGTAAGTTCTACAAAATGATTTTTTATATCTGCCGGTTCACCGACACTTACCCCCCCGATTGCGTATCCGGAAGCATCATAACTTGAAATTACCCCGGCGCTTTCTTTTCTCAAGTCATCGTAAAAAGCCCCCTGAACAATAGGGAAAAGCGCCTGGCGCGGGTTAGTTTTGGCCTTGAAGCATCTCTCCAGCCAACGATGAGTTCTTTCCATAGCCTTCTTTGCTGTCTGATAATCACAAGGGTATGGAGCGCATTCATCAAACGCCATAATTATATCTGCGCCGATATCCTGCTGAATTTCCATTGAAACTTCAGGGGATATAAAATGCTTCTTACCGTCTTTGGGATCTCTAAATTCAACGCCATCTTCAGTTATTTTTCTCAGATGAGAAAGCGAAAATACCTGGAACCCGCCGGAATCAGTTAAAACCGGTTTATGCCAGTTCATCCACTCATGTATTCCGCCAAATTGTTTTATCAACTTTGTACCGGCACGTAAATACAGGTGATAAGAATTTGCAAGAATTATCTGGGCGCCAGTGTCCATAATTTGATCTGATACAAGAGTTTTAACTGCGGAATTTGTTCCCACAGGCATAAATATAGGGGTGTGTATATCTCCGTGAGGAGTTTTAAAAACTCCCGCTCTTGCATTGGATTGTTTGCATTTATGTATTAATTTATAGTTAAAATAGTCTTTTTCGCTCAGCATAATTTTTGAAATACTTTCGGTTTTGTTTAATTATAATTAAAAACGGGGCGAATAAAACTTTACCCTCCCCTTAGATAATTTATTTTAGCTCATGCAATCGATAACGATTTCCATCATATTTTTGTAATTTGTGCAGAGTTCTTCCGGCTTGAAGTAAAGATTAATTTCTCTTTCAGCACTTTCAAGGCTGTCAGAACCATGGATCACATTGTAAGCTTTCAACTGCCCGTAATCTGCTCTGATTGAACCCACATCAGCTTCACAAGGGTCTGTAGCGCCGAGTACGTGGCGAATTCCCTGAACAGCTTTATATCCCTGGAAAACCATCGCTACTATAGGGCCGCTTGTTATATATTTTACAAGTTCAGGATAAAAAGGCTTGCCGATATGTTCTTCATAATGTTTTGCAGCAAGTTCTTCCGTAACCTGAAGCATTTTCATCCCGACTATTTTATAACCGCGTTTTTCAAAACGGGCAATAATTTCACCGATAAAACCGCGTTTTACCGCATCAGGTTTTATAGCAACGAATGTTCTCTCTTCTGTATACATAATTTCCCTCCGATTTCTTTATTCTAATATTACCATAAAATCTTAAATTTAACCACTATGATTTTTCTGTCCCCAGATTGCCCAAATACTTAAAGTACATTGAAAGCATTATGGAGCATAATATTACTGCAGCAGCAAGAAGCCCGAACCAAAATCCCATTATATTCAGATGATAATGAAATGCCAGCGTATAGCCTATAGGAATTGACAAAAGCCAATATGCAATAAAATTGGCAGCAAGCACAATTTTTGTTTTCTTGATCCCCTTAAAGAACCCGGCCAACGACACCTGGAGCCCGTCAAAAATCTGGAAAACAGCTAACACATACATTATAGGAATACTTATTTTTATTAATGCAGAATCTTTTGTAAACAGCCCTACCAAAAATTCCGGAACACTTGAAAATACAATTGCACTGCAAACCATAAAAGTTACGCACATCAAAATCCCGACTTTGGCGTATTTTCTCAAGTCAATAAAATTGGAAGATCCGTTTGCAAATCCGACTTTAACAGCAATTGCATTAGAGATCGCAAGTGGCACCATAAACGAAATTGTAGTCATTGTACACACAAGGTTTTGAGCGGCAGCATAAACCCCCGAAACTCGGCCCATAATTATTGCAATAATATTAAACGCAATAAATTCCACAAGAATCGCCGCAGAAATAGGAAGCCCTACTCTCAGCATCTGCCGGTAATAATCCTTATCAGAGTAATCATGAAACTGCATTCTTACAAAGCAATAGATCAAAAGCGCGCCGGCCATTACATATCGTACAATAAATGCAGCTATTGCCAGACCTATTACGCCGATAGACGGGATCGGTCCAAAGCCGAAAACCATTACCCAGGCCAAAATAACATTTAAAAATACACATAAAACGGTCACTAAATTTGGGAAAAATACAATTTCAAAAGCTTGTAAATATTCTTTTAGTGCTGCATGTATATACACTGCAAAGCTTGAAAATGCAGTTATCAGCATGTATTCTTTAATAGCCGGGGTTATTGCAGGATCAAATTTCAAACGATCAATCAACGGCACAATACACAATACAACAACAGTTACAATCAATGCCAGCAAAAGCGCAAAACGAATTGTCGGATAAAAATATTTTTTCGCCGGTTTCCTCTCGCCTCTGTAGTTGGATAAAATCGGGGAAACACTTGAGATTAAGCCGATACCGAATGTAAAAATACAGTTTAAAATAGCTGTTGCAATGCTAATTGCAGCCAATGTATTAGTAGAATGACGCCCCGCCACAAAGACATCTCCGGCACCTATTAGAATAAAGCCGAGGTTTCCCATTATTATCGGCAGGGCAATGTTTAGTAACTCTTTTGCGTAATATTTTACTGATTGTGCCATAGTATATCCATTATATTACAAACAAATATTTAAGCGCAATTTTAATTAAATAAAATTAATATTACTGCTCCCAAAACCATAATTATGCAGCCGAGTAATTTTTTAGCAATTTGACTTTCCTTAAAGAATTTCCGGCCCAAAAGCACGCTTAAAATTGACGAAAGCTGAAACAGTGCAAGACCATAGCTTACATTCATCCTTGAAAAAACGAAATTCGTGCTATACTGCATAAGTCCCATAAGCAAAATAACCAAAATCAGCCGGGAATATACAAAACTATTTTTCTCCGGTAAAAATTTTCTATCTTTTAAAACAATTGCCCCGGTAAACAACATTCCAAATAAACACCAAAATACAAAAGAAGTTTTTACATCTGTATAAATAATCACATTTTTTATAAAAACCGCCTCAATAGCAGTAAAAATAAGTGCATAAATTCGGTATCTGATATCAGCCCGTTTTAAAAGTTTAAGGCTGAATCCTTCTTCCTGAGTATCAAAAATCACATAACTGCCCGCAATTATAAGTACAATTGCAAAAAGCCCAATTAATGACGGAATTTCTCTCAAAATAATTATACCGACCCCCATGGCAACAACAGACTTATAAGCATTAATCGGGCCAAGGATAGACAATTCTCCTTTTTCCAGCGCTTTAACCAGATAAGAATTACCAAGCGCCCCGCATACCCCGCCAAGAATTGCATTTACACAAACGATTCCGCTAAGCCTGTCAGGATCAATTCCCATAATCGCAGGAATACAACAAACAAACAGCCCGGAATACATAATAAAATTAAGCAAAAAAGAATTTAGTCCTCTTGAAGTCAACTGTTTCTGATAAACATTTGACATCGAGTTGCTTAGGATCCTTACTAAAACAGCTAATGTAGTTACGATCATACAGATATTATAACAGCAATATAAAATTAAGATATATATGGTTTTACTGTAGAAACCGAACCTTATTAAAAATTTGAGGCGGAACTTTAATCCGCCTCTTAATTAATTATTTTTTCCCTTTTCTTTTGTAGAAATCTTCAATAAAGCTTGTATTAAAGTTGCCGCTCATAAAGACTTCATCTTCGATAATGTCCTGATGGAAAGGAATAGTTGTTTCAATTCCGGTGATAACATATTCTTTCAATGCTCTGTACATTCTTCTGCGGGCTTCATTTCTTGTTCTGCCCCAGCAGATAAGCTTACCGATCATTGAATCGTAATATGGCGGGATTTTATAATCCTGATAAGCGTGAGAATCCACTCTTACGCCGAAACCGCCTGGAGTAACATACCCCGTAATTTGTCCCGGATTAGGCATAAAGTCTTTTTCCGGATTTTCCGCATTAATACGGCACTCAATCGCATGCCCCCGCAAAACAATTTGATCCTGGGTAAAATCAAGTTTTTCACCTGACGCAACAAGAATTTGTTCTCTTACAAGATCAATATTTGAAATCATTTCTGTTACGCAGTGCTCAACCTGAATACGTGTATTCATTTCCATAAAATACCACTTGCCGTCATGATCAAGTAAAAATTCACAAGTGCCAGCGCCTTCATAATTAATGGCTTTTGCAGCGCGCACAGCTGCCGCGCCCATTTCCTGCCGGGTTTTATCATCAATAGCAGGGGAAGGAGCTTCTTCCAGCAATTTTTGATGCCGTCTTTGAATAGAACAATCTCTTTCGCCAAGATGAACCACATTTCCGTATTGATCGGCAAGAATCTGAACCTCAATAT
>CALUYR010000081.1 GCA_944325045.1 Candidatus Gastranaerophilales bacterium | reverse complement strand
GACGTGTGCTCTTCCGATCTCAAGTGTTTACCCGGGTTCGTATTGATCTGCGCCATATAGGCGTACGGGATGAAACCTCTCTTGTTGACGGGGTTGGAATTTGCGGATGTCCGTTTTGCTGTTCCTCTTTTTTAAGAAAATTTGAAACAATAAATGTTAAACTGGCAAAAGATCAGGGAATGCCTATTGCTCCCGGTAAAATTTCCGGTACCTGCGGAAGGCTGTTATGCTGCCTTACTTACGAGTACGCAAATTATATTGACGCCGCTAAAGGAATGCCGCCTATCGGTTCCTCTGTTATGACATCAGACGGTTTAGGAAAAGTCTGCTACTTGCAGTTTATGAATGGAACTGTCGCTGTTAAGATGGAGGACGGTAAAGTCAAAGAATTTCCTAAAAGCGATATTGAAATGGTTGATGCTGACGTCAATGTGGAAATTGATATTCCGGTAATTAATAACGCTTACAATGACGAAGCTGACAGTGATATTGATATTAAACAGCTTGAGGATGATAAAAACAGTTCTACAGGTAATGTTTAATCCTATCCGCAGCTTTGCCCCGTAATTCCCATCCGCACAGTGCGTGGGTGCTCGCGGCTGAAATATTTTTCGTGGTAATAGAAAATATGTACTCCTCTCAATCTTATGAAATGAAGTTTTTTCATAGGTTGTTTTTTTGACTTTTCATAAAAAATTATTATATATCTTTGTAAATCTCATATAAACAGATGATTTTATTTCTGAAAATTAAATCATCATGTAAATATATACGATAAAATATATGAGTTAACAGAGGTAGTAATTCATGAAAATAAACGGCGGTATTGAATATTTTCAGAACGGAATGCGGGTTCCGCTCCGCGCTATGCAGGTTCAGACCGAACTTATGATGATTCATAATGAAAATGTAATCGGATCTGATAAAGTAGGGTACCAAAGACAGGAAGCCGTTGTTTCTTCTTTTACCGAGTATCTTGGCACTCACGGAATTTCAAAATCAACTGATGATAAAGTCGGCCGTATTTTCTATACAAAAAATCCTCTGGATTTAGCTGCTGCAAGTAAAGGTTACTTCCAAATAGAAACAGAAAACGGAGTTAAACTTACACGCGACGGCCGTTTCAAGATTGACAAGGACGGGAATCTACTCTCGCTTGACGATCAGAAAGTCTTATCTTCCTCTGGAGTTCCTATCCAACTCCATATCGTGCCCGATGATATACAAAAAATTAAAATTCAGGACGATGGAACAATAAGCGTTTTTAACGATAAAACAAGAAAACTTGAAAAAGTTTCAACAATCGGGCTGGTCGATGCCCGTGGTGTTTTGGTAGAAAATCCCCAGATAAAACAAGGATATTGCGAATATTCAAACGTTTCACTCCAAAACGAGTTTGTTGAAATGATGCCTATTATCAGAAATTTTGAGGCAAACCGACAGGTTTTCTTAATTCAGAACCAGAATTTGCAAAAAGTTATTAACCAGCTTGGTTCAACTTCATAGAGGAGAGTTAGTATATGCATAATTTGCAGGGAATTATCAGAAAAAATACAAACAATGTTCTTAACCAGTGGGATAAACTCGGTTACGTTGCGAATAACCTTTCAAACTTTAATACAAAAGGTTATAAGGCTGTTAGGTTTGAACAACTGCTCAGTCCTGACGGCTACCTTACCGGCGCCTTAAGAACTGACAACAGGCAGGGATCTTTGCAAATTACCAGTAACCCTTTTGATGTTGCGGTTAACGGCCAGGGATATATCCCGGTTTTCTCTAAAAACGGTGAAGTCGCTTACACTCGCGATGGAGCCTTTAAGCAAGGTGTTGACGGCTATTTGGTTACTTCTGATGATTGGATTGTCGGTAACGGTATTAAGATTCCTTCTAACTGCTATAAGTTCGTCATTAAGGGGAATGGCGATGTTGTAGCTTACGAAAAAGGTGAAGTTAACGGACAAAAGTTAGGTAATATTCCGCTTGTTGTTTTTGACAATCCTGAAGCGCTTGAACAGTGTGATATGAACAAAATGCGCCCGACTGAAGAATCCGGTGAACCGCGTCTTGTCAAAGATCACGACAGAATTGTTCAAAATCAACTCGAAAATTCTAATATAAGTATTTATGATTCCGTTACTGATATGCTGAGGTTAAATGCCTCAATGCGTGCTAGTACAATAATGATGAAAGTCGTTGATGATATGTATAACAAATCTATAAATATCAGAGAATAATTGAAAGGTTAAATTATGTATTCACCGTTGGATAGTATGGGTAAAGTTGAATTAATGCTTGATCTTGTCTCTCAAAGACAGGTCGCTTTGGGTTCAAATCTTGCAAATATGCATACTCCCGGGTATGTAAGACGTGACATTAATTTTAATGAATATCTCGGTTCTATGAACAGTCCTCTTGAAACGAAGTTATCTCAAAAACTCGGGCCGTCCGCAATTATGGAAGAGCGTTATCAGGAAGAAATCCGCCCTGATAAAGAACTTTTGGAAATGCAGAACAACTCCATCCTATACTCTATGGCGGCAAGAAGAATGTCTAATATCATAACAGAAATGAAAACAGTGATTAACGTTGGTAAGTAAGGTTAAATAAGGTTAAAATTATGGGAATACTTGAATCAATTAATATAGGCGGCAGGGCATTAAGAGCTCACGGTTACAGGTTGGATGTTCATACAAAGAACATTGCAAATATTGATACCCCGAACTATATTCGAAAAATTCCTATTTTAAATGCAACAGAAGATATATCTTTTCACGGTTTAATGAATGAAATGAAAACAGATGTTTTCGGAGTGGGTTCTTTGCCTTATCTGCAAGGCGGTGTTGTTTTTACCGGCTCGGTTGAGGATCCGACCTTAGGTGAAAAAATATATAAACCCGGACACCCAGACGCTGATGCCAACGGTTATATAAGAGCTTCTAATGTTAATCCTATGGTTGAAATGGCTGATGCAATTCTCGCCCAGCGTGCTTATGAAGCTAACCTGGCACTTGTAAGTATAAGTAAGTCTATGGCTCAAAAAGCTATTGAAATCGGCCGTTAGTTTTTTAGATCTCAGCAGGTATCAATTTCCGCCGCTGTCTAATGCTTTTAGTACAGTGGAGTCAAAATAGTATAGATACTTTTTCCTTTTTTTTGCTAAGTATTCCCGTAATGCATTTATCGAATTTTCGTTTAATTTATAAACTTTTATAGGTTTCTTCTTCTCGGCCGGCCGGCTTTCTACATAATGCCACAAGCTATAATGGCATAACCACGCATTAAGAGTTTTAATATGTAATCCTAATTTCTCTGCCAGCCGGGTTACTTCTATTACTTTACTATCCATCTCGCATTCCGCATGTTATTATTTATATGCTTTTTAATTCATTTACAACTGCTATAAGTTGAAATGTATTTGTACATTTCAACTTTAATTTCGCTCTGTCAATGTGGCTTCTTACTGTTCCGTAACTGATATTCAACTTCCCGGCTATTTCTTTATCGCATAAGCCGCTCATTTTTAGAATAATAACTTCTTTTTCTCTAGGGCTTAATTTTTTTGCTGTCATAGCTTGTCTCCTTTTTCCTTTCTAAAAATTCATCTGGTTATTTTGAAATTTTATGGATTTGGGTTTCACTGTTCTTTATTCTTAGTTTTGCGGTTATTCGCTGTCAAACTTATGTCAGTGTACTGTGCTTGAGAATTTAATACGTTGATATAATGTGGCATTCTGGCTAATTCTCCTGATATTCTCAGGGCCGGAATGTTAGTAATCTCCGTAACCTTAAGTAACATTTTTCGGTTTATTATTGTGATGTTTTTATAACTCGTTGCAGAATTTGTTTAACCATCGTTTGTTATTTTTTGAAATTCAAGCTTTTCCACAACGAATGTCTTAAGATTGAACGGTGCATTTTGTCGCAATCATTTGGCATTTTCTTAATTCCTGTATTTGTCACGTGTAATTACTTAAAAAATGTTAACAAAAATTCATCAGTCTTATAAAATATTCATTAAAATTTTCCGGCTGATAATCAATGTTTATAAGTGTTTGTAGTGTTTAACCATTATTCTCCTGCCTTTATTTTTGGTTAACTACTTGATAGTTTGTTTTTTTTGAGCTACAATTACATAAGAGAGTGTTTAGATAATTGTGCTTTAATGTCACTTATGTATATGAACATATACGAAAATGAATAGTTTGTCAATACCAAAATGAATAAAATGATTCAAAAAAGACTAATAGAAGTTCGAAATGCTTACCAGCTAAGTGGTTATGCTTTCGCAAAAAAACTTAATATACCGCAGCCAACATACTTGCGTTATGAAACCGGAGAACAAAAGTTGTCCGGCAAATTGATTGAGGCGCTTGTTGTTCAATGTAATGTTAATATGTATTGGTTTTTTACAGGAGAGGGGGCTATGTTTCTTGATCCTGATTGTAACTCTTGTGAACGTCAAAATGATACTTCTGTAGAAGAAAAATTTTCAGCCTTTGGAAAACGTTTGTCCAAACTTCAGGAAAAACATAATTTTCTGGATAGAGAAATGGCTCAGCTGCTTAATATTTCTGAAAAAGCTTATATTTCTTTAGTCGTCGGCAAGTCTAAGCCAAATATTGATGTTCTGAATTGTATTAAAAGAAATTTTAAAGTTTCTGTTGACTATTTGCTTTACGGCTGTGGCGATAATTAATTTTTTAATTCTCCGTTATGCGTGTCTATTTTTACATTGTGTATCTCTTCAAGTGATCTTGTAATGTTAAAGTACCTGAAATCTGTCCTTTTTCTTGATTTTGTAATATTCTCAGAGAGATTTTTGTTACTTTCGCTTATGAGCAGCTTAATATTTTCTATTTCTCTAAATTCAATATATTGGCAAAGTGCAAAAAATGCGCTTATTATCAAAACTGCAATAAATAATCTGTTAACTTCGTTAGACATAAAACTTTTTGCATCAGCAATTAGAATGTGTATATTTTTCATAAAAGCTTCCTTATATTCCTATCCTATATTAAGAATATCTCATTAAAAATTTTTATAAAACGTAGTTTTAACTGATGTCTTTTCTCTATATTTGAGTAAATATAATAATTTCGGCCTTTTTTCTTATAAATTTTTCAGCTTATTATATGTTATATGTTTTATAATATTAAATAATATATCATAATACAACATATGCCATTTCTTAAAAAAGAGTTACATGAAGATTTGTTATTTTTGTGCAAAAAAGTAGTGAAAAATTTCTGCGGAGAGTTATAATAAAAACAGCCCGGTAAAACGGTAGGTCTGATGTAAGTCCGAAGAAGTTTTCAGTCCTGAAGGTTTACAATACGGGACGGGGAGGATTTATGTTAAATTGTTGTAACCGCTTGTTTAGCGGTTTAATTCGTCGTGTGCTTTCAATGCGCACGGATTTTTATCGCAGAATTGAATTTGGAATATGCCCTCATTGCGGTAGGTACCGCTTTGTTGATTACCGGCGTGGCAGATGCGGGCAGGAACATGTTAAGTCGCTTTCCGGCAATGAAGCTCTACATGCTTATGAAAAAATTTCTGAAAAGTTAAAATCTCAAAAGCATGGTTCCAAATCCAATCAGAATTATCATTTTGGAGCATTCAAGAAAACAAAACGCCTGGATAAATATGGAAATCCTGTTTATCTTCAAATAAAAAGAGACTTTAATAATCAGGACGAAATCCTTGGTGAAGTTGATACAAGGGTTTATTTCGGGGATTTTTGATTATAAAGTTCTCCCTTTCTTACCACATATATATATACATTCTTCCAATTATCTTACTCTTTTATGGTCTACGGCCGGCGGGAGCATTAGGCTCCCGTTTTTTTTTATAGGAAAGTTTGTATTTATAGGTTTATGTAAAAAGAATAAAACTAATTTTAAGAGATTTTGTTATTATGGCCAAAAAACTAAAATACAAAAAAGAATACTGCAAGCAGATTATAGATTTTTTCAGCATACCGCACACGGTAGAGAAAAATGAAGTTACGAGCGACAAAAACGGTGAGAAGATTAAAACTGTAGAGAAACCTAATCCTCTGCCAACATTTGAAAAATTTGCGGTAAAAATAGGTGTAAGTATGGAAATTTTAGACGAGTGGAGTAAATCTCACGAAGAATTTGCATTTGCTTGTTCGCAGTGCAGGGCGCTTCAGAAAGACATGCTTAATGATCTTGCAATGCGCGGTTTTTATAATCCGACGTACACTATTTTTGTTGCAAAAAATATTACTGATATGCGCGATAAGCAAGAGCCTATATTAAACACTTTTACTGATATTCGTGAGGCTTACTTAAAGGCGATGAGTGAAATGTCTGCTCACGAATAAGTACTTGAAAATAAGGATTTATAACAATGCCGATTAAATGGGAAAAAAGTAAATACAGCCCCAAAGCCAGAGCGTTCCTGGCAAAACCTCCGCAAGAGTTTCCGCTTCTAACCCTTCTTGACGGCGCGGTTAGGAGCGGTAAAACTCTTAATATTATCCAAAAAATTCCGCAAATATTTGATTCAATAGGAAATGATAATTTGAAAGTATTTTCCGGGTATTCAAAGAATACAGTGAGAAACAATGTTCTTATTGAGCTCAAACCATTTATAGAAAACTATTTAGGTGGAAATGTCAAGTATAACAGTGCAAGCGGTGAGATGGATATAACTTTATGGGGAAAAACATACCCTTGTTTGGTGGTAGGCGGCGGGGATTCTGACAGTGTTGCAGCAATACAGGGCGGAACTTGGGATTTTTGGTATGCAAATGAGCTTCCGCAGCATCATTACAATTTTTATAACATGGCGCTGAGCCGCTTGACGCCGGCGAATGCAAGAGCCTTTGCGGACAGTAATCCTGAAAGTTCAAATCACTGGCTTTACCAGGAAAAAATTAAACCTTATCTTGAAGGCGATCCTGATGTAAGAGATGTTTTTGAATACTGGCATTTTACAATGCGGGATAATGCTAATTTATCTGAGGTTTTTGTGAAAAATCAGGAAAAACTTTATAAAGGAGCATTTAAAGCCAGAAAAATTGACGGTTTGTGGATTATAGCAGACGGGCTTGTTTATGATACGTTTAACAGAGAAAAACACATTTTAAACGCGTTACAGATAATTGAAAAAATTCAAAAAAGTGAAATTAAAGAATTTTTCCTGGGGATTGACTGGGGGTGGAATTACTCGACTGCCTGCCTGCTTATCGGTGTTGATCACGATGGGAAATATTACGTTATTGATGAGCTTTATTCGCCAAAAATCGAAGCTGAAAGCGTGATTTCATGGATTGACAAAAAGCAAAAAGAATATAACAGATTTTTTAGTTTTGCAAATTGCGATAATGCACGCCCTGAGCAGAATGATAAGCTTAGACATAGCACAAATTTGGTTATATATGAAGAAAAACCGAAAATTGAGGATAGTATTTCGCTTGTCAGAGAACTTATTAATTACGATAACCTTATAATTTCATCTCTTTGTACTCATACGCTAAACGAATTTGATACTTACAGATATCCTTCAGAAACAGAACGGACAAAGAGTTTGCTGGGTGGTGACAGTGCAGATCTTCCAGTAAAGGTCAATGATGATTGCATGGATGCTTTAAGGTACGGGTTATATAAGCATTTAACAACATTTCGTTAAATAATTTTGTTATATACGTAAAATGCTAATGAGGCGCCGGAGGCAAGCCTCCGGCGCATTTCTATACCGAGCATGCCAATACCCTTAAGAATAACCTAACTCCACATAAAAAAAAAATAAATTAGCGCCAATCATATTGATGACTAGCGCTAATTGAATAGTGCTAAAATTTTAGTCTCGTCAATACATAATTATATTAGCACAAAGTTAAAAAATATGCAAAAATATTTATCATATTTTTAGATGATTTTATTCTGATTCATTTTAAATCCCCTTATAGTAAGGGTTTTATGTTGTTATAGCTGTTTACATTTATTATAAATGAATGTAAAGAAATGTTTCAAATCAGGCATGCCATGTACAACAAATACCTAAAAGTTTATAGACATTATTGTTTTTTATGATATTCTAAAAAAAAATATATTTTGTTTTCAGTGGTTAGTATTGAGGAATTTGCTGGCATGCTTAGAAAATATTTTACTGTTATTGATTTTTCCACATAGGCTTTTTTGTTATTTAGCAAAGGTACATTGGAGAAATAAATATATAAATGCAGGCATGCTTAAAAGGAAATATTGCTTGCTAAAACGACGATAATAAAAATAAAGGAGTAATAAATGATAGCAAAAATAAGAATATTAATACTTAGCATAATAATCATGACAATTCTAAGTCCAACG
>CALUYR010000080.1 GCA_944325045.1 Candidatus Gastranaerophilales bacterium | reverse complement strand
AGTCGGGGTATTTTTACATTCTCACAGCTTCCCAATGCTTTCGGCGCTTTTGTCTTTCATCGGCCAGGTATTTATAAGACTTATCCAAATGGTGGTAATTCCGCTTGTTGTGTCTGCGATTATAATAGGAATTACAAGCATTGGCGACAATAAGCAGCTCGGTAAATTCGGAACCAAAATGATTGTCTATTACGGTATAATTACCGTTGCGGCTGTAGTGATCGGTACGGTTTTGGCGTTGATATTTAAACCTGGACTTGGAGCGGCTCATTATATTGCCGCTAATACTGCAAGCGAAGTTCAGGCCTCTGTTGCAACTGCGATGAGCCAGCAGCAGGGTCATATTTTATCAATGTTTTTGGATTTTATTCCGAGTAACCCGCTTAATGCGCTTGCAAACGGGAATATGGTCGCAATTATTGTTTTCTGCTTAATCCTTGCAGTTGCATTGACAAAGGTCGGAGATGTTAACCGTCCGATTGTTTCATTCTTTGAATCAATTTTTGCCGCTACTATGAAAATTACTGATTGGATAATGTTTTTGGCTGCACCCGGCGTGTTTGCTCTTACTGCTTCTGCGGTATCAAGTTTCGGGATGGAAATATTCTCAAGCATTTCAAAATATTTGTTTGTCCTTGCATTAGGCTTCTTTATCCAGATGTTTGTTGTGTACCCGTTGTTTTTAAAATGTTTTTCAAAAGTATCTATCTGGATGTTATACTCAGCGGTAACAGAGGCAATGATGGTTGCATTCGGAACAGCAAGTTCATCAGCAACACTTCCTTTAACTATTGCCTGCTGTGAAAAACGCGGAATTTCTCATAAGATTTCAAGTTTTGTACTGCCGCTTGGAGCTACGTTAAATATGGACGGGACAGCACTTTTGCAGGTTGTTGCAGTAATTTTCCTAGCTCAGGCCTATGGTGTTCCGCTTACTCCGTTTTTGCTGATACAGATAGGGCTTCTGGCGATAATCGCTTCAAGCACGAGTGCGGGAATTTCAGGTGCCGGATTGATTACTATTGCGTTAATTCTTAACGGTATGGGGTTAAGTCCGGAACAGCTTGTTGCAGGATTTGCATTCCTATTCACAATAGAACGGCTTACTGATATGATGAGAACGCTGGTTAATGTTACATCCGATGCGGTTGTTGTTGCAGCTATTGCGGATAACGAAAATGAAATAAACTACGATTTATTTAATAATCCGGAAGCTTATGAGGAGATTGCTTAAGCTTACTTAAATTATTAGTGAATAAAAAGGGCTCGTTTGTATGCGCGCCCTTTTTGTTTGTGGTAACATAATTGCGAAACAGAGGAAATATGCCAGATAAAACAAATAGTATAGCCGGGAAATTTTTAGGGAAAAAAGTCAGCGGAAGCAGTCTATACGATCCGTCGCTGCTTGTAGCAGTGCCGCGTGCTGATAACCGCAGACAGTATAAAATAGACAGTAATAATCTTCTGTTTGAGGGTTGGGATGTTTGGCATGCTTATGAATTTTCTTCGATGACTGAAAACGGTGTTCCTGTTACAAGGCTTATGAAAATGAAATATAATTGCGACAGTGATTATATTGTTGAATCAAAATCATTGAAGCTTTATTTAAATTCATTTAATATGACAAGGTATGGCCGGAATACTGCTGAATGCCTTGAGATTTGCAGAGCAACTATAGAAAAAGATTTATCGTCAAAGCTTAAAACAGCTGTGAGTGTAAGTTTTATAGATAATAATGCCGGGAGAATTAGAATTTTTGATAATTTTAAGAATATAATGGATACGGTTGATGAATCTTCAATCCTTGTTGAAAAATTCAAAGAAGCTCCGGAAGTTTTATCTGCCGAAGAAACCGGCGTTATCAAAGAAAATTATTTGATGTTTGATTCTTTAAGATCGAATTGCAGAGTAACGCATCAGCCAGACTTTGGCGATGTTTATATTTATTATAAATCTTCAAGGCATATTACAGAAGAAAGTCTTTTGAAATATCTTATTTCTTTCAGATCAGAATTTCATTTTCACGAAGAATGCTGCGAGATGATATACAAAAGGCTGCAAGATATATTGAATAAGGGGGATGAGCTTTTTGTATGTGCGCTTTACACCAGACGCGGCGGGGTTGACATTTGCCCTTGCAGGTGGAGTGCCGGGGGGGCTTTAGATGATGTTTTTGTACTAACAGATACCTGTAAATACGCAAGAGGCGGAATTAAGCAGTAGGATAAAATTGATGGATAATAAAACAGTAGGCGCTTGCGGAGAAGATCTTGCTTGCAGATATTTAGAAAAAAACGGTTACAAGATAGTTGACCGGAATGTACATTTTTCGAGATATTGTGAAATAGATATAATTGCAAAAATAAAAAACAAAGTAGTTTTTGTGGAAGTTAAAACTCGAAATACAAACTTATACGGCGCTCCGTTGGAGGCCATAACCAAGACTAAGTATGAAAAAATCCGAAAGGGAATACAGTTTTATCTTGCTGAAAATAAGATTAAAGACTACCGGATCGATGTCATTGGGATTACTCTAAAGCCTGCTGTGAAAATTGAACATTTAAAAAATATTTATTTTTAGTTTTTTTATTCTTTAATTGTTCCGTTTTCAATATTAAAGATTTTAACATCTTTTAAAAACTCATCCTCAAAAAGAACAGTGTCTACAGAAGTAATAATCGTTTGAGTATCCGAATTTATAGACTTTAAAAGATAGTTTTGTCTGATATCGTCAAGTTCTGCAAGTACGTCATCGAGAAGTAAAATAGGGGCTTCGCCAGTTTTGTCTGTTATAATATCTAATTCAGATAGTTTTAAAGCAAGTACGACAGTTCTTTGCTGTCCTTGAGAGGCGTATTTTGCAGCGTCATTTCCGTTAATAAAAAATAAAATATCATCTCTGTGCGGCCCGGTGCAGGCTTGGCCGCGGCGCATTTCTTCCGATTTTTTTTCGGTCAGGGAATTTTTAAATTTTTCCGCAATTTGGTCAAGATCTTCTTCTCCGTTCAGGAAAGAACATTGGTACTGAAGTTTAAGGTTTTCGGTTTCGCTGATAATGCGGTGTTTTTCTTTTGCGATTTTCTCAATTTCTTTGAGGAATTTTTTTCGCAGATAAATAATGTTGCTGCCGGTAATTGTAAGCTGTTCGTTGAATACATCAAGAAGCGTTTCGTTAAGCAGTCCTGTTTTTAGATAATCTTTTAAGCAGTTATTTTTCTGTATTCTAATCTTGTCGTATTTAGAAATTCTCTCATCATAAGCCGGGTATACCTGTGAAATAGCCCGGTCAAGCCAATCCCGTCTGTCGGATGGGTTCCCGCGTAAAAGAAGAAGATCCGAAGTCGAAAATAGCACGGTTTTTAATACACTTTTGAAATTTTTAGGTGTGGTTTTTAATTTATTAATTTTCAGCTCGCGCTTTTTTTCGATCGTGTATGTGAAGTCCAGCTGAATATCCGTATCGGATTTTATGATGTCAGAATTGATTTCTACTTTGTTCTCATTAAAATTTATCAGTTCAAGGTTATTGGAAATTCTTGGACTCTTCAACGTTGATAAAAAATAAATGCTCTCAAGTATATTAGTTTTACCCTGCGCGTTTTTGCCTATAATCAAAATTTTGTCATGGTCAAAATCCAAGTCTAAATTTTTACAGTTTCTGTAGTTTGTAAGTTTATGATTAATAAGCCTCATAACTCAATTATACTTCAAACAAATGATTATTTTTTTACGTTGTTGCTGAATAGTTAAATTTATCGTATAATTGTAATAGAATAAATATAAAAGGAAGAGAAAATGCTGCCTGTTATTAGTGAAGAGATTGCGTTAACGGCGTTTACGGAGATATTTAAGGATATGCCGGCCTGGCGAAAAAAAATGATACATTATATTAAGGACGAAAATCCTGAAATTAATACTGCCATAATTGAAGCCGCAAATAATACAAATCTTGATCCTAAAGCAGTTGCATTAGGCGCGTATATGACTTATAATTTAATAGAACTTGCAATGAATGATAATAATACGATGAATTTTACAGAATAGAATGAGAGGGTATAATGGTTGCAATAGAAGAACTTTTAGAAAAACTTGTAGAAAATAAGGGCAGCGACTTGCATATCTCAAGTGCATTGCCGCCTTGCATGCGTGTAGATGGAAAGTTAAAGAGAATGGACTATCCGCCTTTATCACCGGATCAGGTCGAAAATCTGCTTTTCCCTATGCTTTCAAATGAGCAGCGCAGACGTTTGGAACAAGAATGGGAACTTGACTTTTCATACGGTATTGAAGGCTTAAGCCGTTTCAGGGTTAACTTCTATAAGGACAAAGGGAACTATGCTGCAGCATTCAGAACGATTACATCAACTGTACCTTCTTTTGATCAGTTAGGTTTGCCTGAAGTTGTTCGTTCAACAGCTGAAAAACCAAGAGGCTTGATCCTAGTTACCGGGCCTACCGGTTCAGGTAAATCAACAACACTTGCAGCAATGATTGATTATATTAATTCTACCCGTGCGGAACACATTCTTACAATTGAGGATCCTATAGAATTTGTGCACACTTCAAAATCCAGTATCATTCACCAGCGTGAATTGGGTATGGACACCAGATCGTTTGCTAATGCATTGAAATCAGCACTTCGTGAAGACCCTGATATCATTCTGGTAGGTGAGATGCGTGACCATGAAACTATCGCTCTTGCTTTGACCGCTGCAGAAACCGGTCACTTGGTATTCGGAACATTGCACACCTCATCGGCTTCCCAAACAGTTGACCGTATTATTGACGTATTCCCGGAAGGGCAGCAGCAGCAAATTCGTGTTCAGCTGGCAAACTCTCTTGTTGCAGTTTTTGCCCAAACTCTTCTCCCAAGGCTCCAGCCTGACGGAACTAAAAAAGGCCGTGTTATGGCGCAGGAAATAATGCTGGTTACTCCTGCTATTTCCAACCTTATTCGTGAGTCTAAGGCTGCTCAGATTTATTCTACCATTCAGATGAACCAGGGGCTTGGCATGCAGACTCTGGAAATGGCGCTTGCTAATTTGTATAAACAAAAAATCATTACATTGGAAGATGCGCTTTCTAAAACATCTAAACCTGATGAACTGAAACGTATGCTTGCACAGCGTTAATCGTAATTATATCAATAAAATTTAAATTAAAAAGCCGGTTTTAATAAGCCGGCTTTTATAATACTTTAATATTTCTGCTTAGTTGATTTGATTATACGGCGAATCTGAAATGAACCAGATCTCCGTCCTGAATAACGTAATCTTTTCCTTCAAGTCTTGTTACGCCTTTTCTTTGCAAGCAGCATAGGAACCGTATTTTACAAACTCTTCGTAAGGAGTAACTTCTGCGCGGATAAACCCTTTCTCAAAATCAGTATGAATTACTCCGGCCGCTTGAGGCGCCTTTGCCCCTGCCGGAATTGTCCAGGCATGAACTTCTTTTTCGCCGGCGGTAATAAATGTTCTTAAATCCAGCAGATGATAAACGCTTTTTATCATACGATTAATTCCGCTGTCGTCTATACCGAGTTCTTTCAAATAAGCAAGCGCCTCAGTTCCGAGTTCGCACAATTCTTCTTCAATTTTTGCGGAGATAATAACCATTTCCGCATTATGATTATTCGCATAATCTTCTACAAGTTTTGTATATTCATTGCCCTCTTTCAGGTCAAATTCAGAAACATTTGCCGCGTAGATAACCGGCTTGGTCGACATTAGGTTAAGCTGTTTTACGTAAGGAATTTCATCTTCATTAAAGATATCTTTCACGTTTATAAATATCCCTTTATCAAGCAAATCTTTAAGAGTATGCAATACGCTTTCTTCAAGCACAGCTTCTTTGTCTCCGGCCTTTACTTGTTTGGCAATTCTTGCTTCGCGTTTTTCAACAGAAGCAATATCGGCAAGTGCAAGTTCAGTATTAATTGTGTCAATATCGTCAAGAGGATTAACTTTTCCGGCTACGTGTATTGTATTAGGGTCATCGAAACATCTTACAACATGAATGATTGCATCGACTTCTCTAATGTTGTGCAAAAACTGGTTTCCAAGTCCTTCACCCTGGCTGGCTCCTTTGACAAGCCCGGCAATATCAACAAATTCTATTGCTGTAGGAATGATTTGTTCTGTCTTGCATAATTTTGCCAAAACCTCTAATCTTTCGTCAGGAACATTAACAACTCCGACGTTCGGTTCTATGGTACAAAAAGGGTAATTTGCACTTTGTGCATTTTTTGCGCTGGTTAGTGCATTAAATAAAGTTGATTTCCCAACATTCGGGAGTCCAACTATTCCGGTTCTTAACATTATTGTATTTCCTCTTTCAAATTATTATATATTCTCATTTTAACGGAAAACTGCCTTTTTGTAAAGCCCGCGGATCTGATAAGTAATTTAAATTTGTAAATTTTTCTTCATAATCTAACAAAAAATATGTTGATGTTTTTTTATACATAGTATATTATTAAACTTGTAGGTGTGTGTATGGAAAAATATATGTTACCGTCAAAATCGGATCTAGTGCAGGTAAAGCTTGCTGATTTGGAACTTAGTGCGCCGGACTTGCGCCAAGTTGAAGAATCGAAATCTGTTGCAATTGCCAGGTGGATGATTGATGTTATTGAGGCAAACCTTAAGAGTGGAAAGCTTTCTGTAAATAATTTGCTTCCGTCTAAAGCTGAATTTGCTTATTTCCTGGGTGTAAGTGTCGGAACTATACAAAATGCGCTCAGATATATTGAAGATAAGGGTTACGTAGAATCTAAGCAAAGAATAGGCACTATCGTTAAGAATAAATCGGAAAAATCCGGTTCAATGCGAAAACTTACTTCCAAAAGAGATATTGCTATATTGGAAGTGAAAAAGTTTATTGTATCAAATAAATTAAAAGCCGGCAGTTATCTTCCCTCCTCAAGGGCTATTTCTGCGATGATCGGGTGTTCTTCAAATACAACAAGACTTGCGTTTGAATATCTATGCGGTATAGGAGTTCTCGAACATAGATCTAAAAAAACCGCCGAGGGCGGATGGGTTGTGAAATCTTTAAATTTCGATGATCTTAATTCTTCAAATGCAGAAAGTGCTCAAAAAACTCTTGTTTTAAAAATAGAAAAAGATTTAAAGGATTATATTGATAATAACTTCAAACCGGGAGACCGGCTTCCGTCACACGCCCAACTCTCGTATGAACTTAAAGCAAGTATAAAAACAATTCATGATGCGTTGAAAACTCTTATTAATGACGGGATACTGCTTCCGCGCCGCGGGCGTTACGGCACTACAGTTATAAAATGCCCTAAAGACTGTGATGCAGAACTTAAGTTGGAAAAATCAATTTTTGCTCCGGCTAAGGATACTGCATTTTATTATTACGAAAAAACTCAAAATGCTATTAAATCAATGATTGCAGATAATTACGAAATCGGATCAAAACTTCCGTCAATTATGGAGCTTGCCAAGACTATGGATCTAAGCCCTAATACCATAAGAAAAGCATTCCAAAATCTTGCCAAAGAAGGCTATCTTTCGTTCACGCGCGGGCGCTACGGCGGAACTTTTGTTGTAGATATTCCGCAAAGAGGCGAAGAAGCATTCAAGTGGCTGGCTGTTAACCCGCAATACGCAAAACTTTATTCAAACTAACAATAAAAATCTTATAAATAAAGTATTTGAATATAAAATTCGCGATATAAAAAAAACGGACTTTCCAAATCGGACTGTCCGTTATTTCATTTCTGAAACAAAAAGGATTTACATTAACTTTAAGCTTAGTATTCAATGCCCTGTCTTGCCATAACACCCATATCAAAATAATGTTTGATAGGTTTCATTTCTGTTACAAGATGCGCCATTGCTTTAAGTTCAGGATGTGCATAGCGTCCTGTTAACACAATTTCCAGATTTTCAGGTTTGTGCATTAATGTTTCTTTAACGTCACTTACCTTAATCATATTCATTGCTGTGCAGATATTTATTTCATCCAGAATAATCAATTGATATTTCCCGGAATTAATAGCTTTTTTAGCAAATTCCCAGCCTTTTTTGGCTTCTTTAAAATCATCCATGCAAACATTGTGTGAATAGCATACACGATCCATTCCGAACTGAACTACATCAAGGTTCGGTAAAAATTTTGAAGACGAAATAATTTCTCCGTAAGAAGTAGCACTGTCACCTTTGGTAAATTGTATAATAAGAACTTTCCATCCGTGTCCAAGTGCTCTCAAGGCTAAACCCAATGAGGCTGTAGTTTTGCCTTTACCGTCCCCTGTATAAATTTGAATGTAACCATGCTCTAACACTTCTAATTTCCTCCTATACGAATAATAGAATTCTAATCTTC
>CALUYR010000079.1 GCA_944325045.1 Candidatus Gastranaerophilales bacterium | reverse complement strand
ATGGTAATTAAAATACATAAAATCTCAATATGTATGCTGGCCGCTGTAAGTTTATTTTCCGGAGCCGTTATGGCAAATGAGTTAAACCGGCTTGATATACAAAAAAGCAGTTCAGCATCTTCAACACTGAATGTCACAATATATACAAGCGCCCCATACGATGACAATGTCGCTGTTACTAAAAAGGCGGATAATAAATATGTAATTTTGATGCCTAATGTTTCAAGCTCAAGTATGTCAGGAGCTGATTTTTCATCAATAAAGGATATAGTTTCTGACGTAGATATAAAGACCGTAGCCGACGGGGCAAACGGATATACAAAAGTTACATTAACAACCACTAAACCTGTTGCAATTACTACATCTGCAAGAAAAAGCAAGCCGCTTACCCCTGAACAGAAGGCTTACAAAAACCTTATAGCCCAGTCAAGAGGTTATACAAATGTTAAGTCTGCAGTTCCTGATGTTAAACCGGCCTCTGTTCCCGCTGCAACTAAAAAAGCTAAAGATGAAAAAGTTAATGAAGTAAAACCATTACCTGCAAAACCTGCTCAGGCAAAGGATAATGTAAAGAAAACAGTGTCCTCAAAACCGGTGCCGGAAAAAATTGTAAAGGCTGAAACAAAAAATATTATAAAAGATATTGTTGCTCCTAAGCCGAAGATTGAAGAAACTTCACCAAAGCCGGAAACAGAAATATTATCTGTCCCGAAAAGTTCGTTTACACTTGCAGATCTTAAAAATGAAACGGAAAAGAATATTAAGCAGCCGCAAAGCAGTACGCAAACTGCCGGAATTAATGATGATGGAAATCTGATTCCAGAGGAAACCGTTAATACGGATCAGAAATCAGATATAATTGATAAAAGGGCGAATTCAAATATGTTTACAACAATAGTTTTGTTACTTTGTTCGTTACTTGGAGTAGGCTTCTTGCTCAAACAGCTGAAACACCAGTTGAAAAGCGTTGTGGCCTTGAAAAAGACATTTAAGGCAAGTGCGCCTGAAAAACAGTATGTCACGAACGATTATAGCAGTATAACAGATAATAAAAATTTAAGCTGGCGGGAAAAATATCAGCAGTATTTGAATACATCAATACCTGTTCCTCCGGGCCGTCTGGAACATGTCGGAAACGGGGAATATCGGTTTGTCAATTCCTCCGGCGCGCAAAATGCCCAAGCCGGCGGCATAACATACGGATATTCAGAAGCAATAAATTCCGCAGCCCGGTCTGCACTGCCTAAGATAAATAAAGTTAATAGGTTTACTTCATATAATAAGCCTGCTGCAAACATTTCGCCAAAAGACGTTGCACCTATTAAAAAAGTAAAAAACCAGGATCTAAAACCGCAAAAATCTCCTAAGCTTGAAATAGTAGAAGAATCGGTTCTTGATTTGTCAAATGAATATAAAGAACTGGAAGATTCTCTTGAAAGAACTCTTCACAATTCTCCGTCACGCGAAAGACTGGAATTGGACGATGATGCTGTGTTCAAGCAGCTTGAAGAAAACTTTAGAACAGTTGAACTTAATAAAGTTCCAGGTAATCGCGAGCCGGTAACTGTTCACAAAGAAGATGACAGAATTGCCGAAGCAGTAAGAAAATTGCCTAAATTAAGATCCTTTGCAAATAAAATTGCGCTGGAAGAAACAAAACGTAATTTGCCTCTTCCTAAAAAGCGTTCTGAGATTATGCGCTCAAGAAGCCTGGAATCAAAATACGTTAACCTTGAAAAATCAGATCTTTATTCAAACCGCAGAAGATTTGAAAACGGGGCTTTAAGTTCTGCAGATTTGATTTCAGACATGAATAACAAAATCGGGCCGAAAAAGTCTGTTTCAAAGCCGGATTCTGACGGGTATACAATGGCAACTCTCGATGAATTTTTCGATGCAGTAGATTCATCAAGCTATGTGACAGCTCCGGCCTCTCTTTCAAGCAGAGTAGCAGACAGCCTTGGCAGAATGTCATCCGAGTTTGAAAAAATTAATCCGCAAAACCTAAGGCCGGTTAATCCGCTGGTTTCTGACGGCAGCGTAATTAATGCCGGTTATAATATAGATAAAACAAGCGGTTTTTATATTGTTACTGATAAACAAGGCAAGTCATCTCTTATCGGGAAAGCAGGCGATAATATAACTGTTTTGAAAGCATTTGACAAAACTGTTGAGCCTAAACTTCAGGTAAGAATGGACGACCCGAATGTATACATGGTGCGTGCCGGCGGTGAACGCTATCTTGTCGAAGTCAGCGATCATAAAATGGGCGTATTGCTTGAATTATAATCCGTACAATGGAAGATGAAATAAGAAAGAAGCGCTTTTGTGTATAATAAGTTTTTGAAAATTCTTGCAATTTGCGGGCTGATAAGTCTTTTATGTGCCTGCACCCCAAAAGATTCAAGAACTGTAATTCAATTTGCAAGCTGGGGTTCAAAGTCAGAAATAGATATCATAAAACCTCTTTTAGCCGGTTTTGAAAAACAAAATCCTGATATCAGAGTTGATTTTATGCATATCCCGCAAAACTATTTTCAAAAGATTCATTTGCTTTTTGCGTCAAATACTCCGCCGGATGTTTTATTCATAAATAATTTATACCTTCCTGTGTATGCGAACGCGAATGTTCTGGAACCGATCGGAAGCAGGGTGGATAGTTCGTTTTATGACAAAAATATTTTGCGTTCACTTTCGTGGCAGGGGCAGCTTTATGCTGTACCGAGAGATGTTTCCAATTTGGTAATTTTCTATAATAAGAATCTTTTTGATGAGGCGGGGGTAAATTATCCGTCAGCTAAATGGACGTTGGAAGATTTTTTGCAAGCCGCAAAGAAACTAACAAACAGCGGACATTTCGGTGTTAGTTTTGAGGAAGATCCCTTGTTTTTCCTTCCTTATTTGATGAGCGAGGGAGGCGGAATATTATCGGATGATTTGTCAACACTAATTATTGACAGCCCTGAATCGTTGAAAGGATTAAATTTTTATGCAGATTTAAGGAAAAAATATCATGTTGCGCCGCTTGCGGATGAAAGCGCCAGTGCCACAATGGCGCAACTTTTTCTGCAAAGGAAAATAGCCATGCATCTTTCCGGCAGATGGCTTGTACCTAAATATCGTGAAGAGGCGGATTTTGACTGGGATATTGCCCCTTTCCCGCAAGGAAGTAAAGGCAGCGTGGTTCCGTTGGATTCTTCAGGATGGGCTGTTTCTAAAAATTCCGAACACAAAGAGGAGGCGTTTAAGCTAATAAACTATCTTTCATCAAAAAACAGTATAGAAAAATTAACCCAAAGCGGGCTGATTGTGCCGGCCAGACGTGATGTCCAAAATTCAAAATACTTTTTGGACGACAACCCTCCGGCGCATGCAAAAGTATTTCTCGATATAATCAGAACTTCAAAACCTACCCCTGTAAACGTAAACTATCGTGCGGTACTAGATAATTTAAATCCTAAATTCGAACGACTTTTCAATTAGAATTGTAACGGAAATTTAATAAAAAAACAATTGTAACGAAATGTAAAAATAACTTTTAAATAGTCTGAAACCCGCTTATAATGCCTCATAGGATAGGATAGGATAGGATGGGATGGCGTATTATCAATTATTTTCGGAACGTGACGTTTATTATTGTATAGCGCGCAAAAATAAATGTTATTAAACACGATTTGAAAGGAGATAGTATGACATTGGAAGTAAACAAAGCAAACAATATTCAGCCGCAGCCGCAAGCACTATCCGCAAATAATTCGGTAAGAGCTGAGGCCGAATCCCCAAGTATATTTATGAATGGGAAACAGGAGGCTGTTGAGGTAAGAAACGATGAAGCAGCATTGGATGTTAATACGCCCGAAAAGACGGATCAAATGACCAGAAAAGAGGCAAAAGCCTGGATTAAAGAATATCGCGAACAACATCCGGGAACATCAAAAAAAGAAGCAAAGGCCGCTTTTGAGGCAGAATTTGGTTATAAAATGCCAAGCAGTAAGTTTGTTAAAATCTTGAGGAAAGCCTTGCTGCAGGGTAATTTTATAGGTTCTATTGTCTCTGTTGCCGGTGGCAAAGAACGTACAGAAAATTTTATTGATTATGGATATTTTAAAAAAGATGAAAATGTATAAAGAGTTTGAAATGTAAAGTAATAGAAAGGATTATTATGGATAACTTAAATATTAAATCAGGATTGTTTCAGGATAACGGAAAACGAATAAACCAAAATACCACCGGTTCACTTTCACGTACGGCAAAGGTTGAGACTATTTTTAACGACGATGGTTCTAAAACGGAAAGAGTGTATGACAACTCCGGAAAGCTTACAAAAGAATCTATCTTTAAAGATGTAAACGGTGACGGAAAAGAGGACCTTTATTCTGTAACCAGTTTTTATACCGGCGGCTTAAATCCTGATAATGTTGAAAAAACTGTTATAGATAAAGACGGAGACGGGTATTACGACGTGATTATTACTAAAACTTACGATAAAAACGGAACTCTTAAAAGAACAACCCGGGAAAATGCAGAAGATATTAATTCTGTAAAAAATCGTGATCATTTGGAATCAGAAGTTAAAAACAGAGAAATGGAAGCTCATCGTTTAGGAATTTATATGATGTAAATGAAAAGGCCCCGCCAATTATGGCGGGGCCTTTAATTTAAACATACAATCAAGATTTTTGTTAAAAAATGTAAAATTAACAATATTTTTAAGAAATTAGAATATAAAAAAATTGTTTATATTTTTAGAAGTATAAAAAGAGAGGTATAAGTTTTATGAGTACTGGAGAAGTTGGCGGCATATCAGGCGGTAAAGATATACAGTGGAATAAGCAGCTTGCCGGACAGCTTGATGCTGCTGACGGAAAAAAAGACGGCAAAATAGACGCAAGTATCTGGAATGGATTTTTAGACAAAGCCGGAAGCAGCGGTAACAGGATAAAGACCTCGATCAGCGTTGATAAAGCTGCTGCGAGCCTGAATTATTATGACAAGTCGAAAGATGCTGGTAAAGTTGATTGGAATGACTGGCAAGGTATATATAATGACTTTGCAGAAGGAGCCGATTTTTCAGCTCAACCGGCAAAGCTTGAAGCGGGCAGCAAAGCTCCTGAAAAATCACAGACGCCGGTCTACTATGATGACGGAAAAGAATTTCATAACGCCCAAATAGATACAGCTTCAGCAAAAGATCAGGTTATAACAGACCAGGACGGCGGTGGAGAATTTCACCAGGCAGAAATAGATACTGCTCCGGTAAAAGACCAGACGCCGGTGTATTATAAAGGAGACAATGTTCACTCTGCGCAAGAACAAAATTCCCCCTTATCATCTCAAAATAATCCGGAAGTATCCAGGAAAAGTCCTCTCAATTCGCAAACACCGGCAGAAAATAATTCTGACAAATCTAAAAAACTTACAAGTGAAGATATCCAAAAAGCAATAGCAGATCTTGATCCCGGAGAAAGCTATACATACGTAAATTCGGAACTTGCAAGAGGCGGGATCGGAATTTCATACAGCCGCAGCCCTGTAACCTGGAGACGCGAGTCAGATTCAACCTTAACCAAAACTACTTCGGAAAGAACATTCGATTCAAACGGCCGCGGCTTTACAATGTCAATTTCCGAGCGCTACTCTGCCGACGGGAAAACACTTATATCCAAAGAAACACCGGCTTCAAGCCTGCGATTTGCAAAGGAGCTTAAATCAACAGAGTTTTATGAAAACGGAACCCCCTCAAACCTGACGACTGATTTGAGCAACATAGATAAGCAGCTTAGTAAGTTAATACTTCAACGATCAGGAGATTCTGTTTCCAGACTTCTACGATCTTTGTCCTCACAGCCAGCCGGGCAGTCAGCTAAATTTTCAACCCAAGAGTTCAAAGATTCAGACGGCAATTCTGTTGTAATCTTCAAAGATAATAAGTTTTTCAATGCAAAAGGCAAAGAAATATCATTTGACAAGGCGCATAAAATTCTTTCAGAACTAAAAGATGATAACCGATTGTCAACATTAGTTCAGAATTATGAATAAATAAAAAATAAACAGAAAAAACCGATATTGGTTTTCCAATACCGGTTTTTAATTATAAAGATTAATGTAACTTACATCATGCCGCCCATACCAGGCATAGCAGGAGCAGCCGGTTTTTCTTCAGGGATATCAACAACAGCAGCTTCGGTTGTTAATAACATAGAACCAACAGAAGCGGCATTAACCAAAGCAGAACGCGTAACCTTTGCAGGATCAACGATTCCGGCCTGGAACATATCTACATATTTGTCATCTAATGCATCGTATCCGTAGGCGTTATCATGAGAAAGAACCGTATCAACAACAACATCTGCTTTAGCACCTGCGTTACGGGCAATTGCTCTTAGAGGAACGTCTAATGCTGATGTTAAAATTCTGAACCCGATTTTTTCATCATCAGAAGAGAATGTCATTGCTGCAAGTTGTTTTTCAAGTTCCTGCTGAACTCTGACCAGCGCAACACCACCGCCAGGAACAATCCCTTCTTCATTGGCAGCTCTTGTTGCATTGAGGGCATCTTCAATTCTCAATTTTCTTTCCTTAAGCTCAACTTCAGAAGCTGCACCGACTTCTATAACAGCGACACCGCCTGAAAGTTTAGCAACCCGTTCCTGGAGTTTTTCTTTATCGTATTCAGAATCAGAAGCTTCAATCTGACGTTTAATAAGTCTTATTCTATCCTGAACAGCGGCTTTAGTTTCATCGCCGACAACAATAGTTGTTTCGTCTTTTGTAACAGTAACACGTTTAGCTTTACCCATCATTTGAGTAGTAACATTTTCAAGCTTAATACCAAGTTCTTCAGTGAACATTTCGCCGCCGGTTAAGATTGCAATATCTTCCAACATAGCCTTTCTTCTGTCACCAAATCCCGGAGCCTTAACAGCAACAGCGCGCAAAACTTTTCTCATAGTGTTAACAACCAATGTTGCAAGAGCTTCACCCTCAACATCTTCTGCAATTAACAACAGAGATCTTCCGTCACGTGCAACCTGTTCCAAAACCGGAACTAAATCAGAAATAAGGTTAATTTTCTTGTTAACGCAAAGAACATAAGCATCTTCCAAGACAGCTTCCATTCTTTCCGCGTCAGTTACAAAGTAAGGTGACAAATAGCCTTTGTCAAACTGCATACCTTCAACAACTTTAAGGTTAGTACCGAAAGATTTAGATTCTTCAACAGTAATAACACCTTCAGCTCCGACTTTTTCCATAGCCTCAGCAATAAGTTCGCCGATTTCTTTGTTGTTCCCTGCTGAAATAGCTGCAACCTGGGCAATTTCTGCTTTTGTGTTAACAGGTTTTGACATTTCCTTAACTTTTTTTACAGCTAAGTCAACAGCCTTGTCGATTCCGCGTTTCATAGACATCGGATTGGCTCCTGCTGTCAGGTTCTTTAAACCTTCTCTCACGATTGCCTGAGCTAAAACAGACGCAGTAGTAGTTCCGTCGCCGGCCACATCATTGGTCTTTGATGAAACCTCTTTCAATAACTGCGCCCCTGCATTTTCCAAACCGTCTTTAAGCTCAATTTCTTTTGCAATAGTAACACCATCATTGACAATTTGAGGTGCGCCGAATTTTTTCTCTAAAATAACGTTTCTGCCCTTTGGCCCAAGAGTAACTTTTACTGCATCGGCTACGGCATCTATACCTTTAAGAAGCGATTTTCTTGCTTCTTCATCGAAAACAATACGTTTTGCCATTTTTATTTCTCCTTATTTATTATTATTTAATTTATAAATATTTTTAAGTTATTAAAGTTATCTGGTAACAACCCCGGCTTATTCAATAACTGCTAATGCATCTTTAACTGATAAAATTTTATATTCAACGCCGTCAACTTTAACGTCAGTACCGGCATATTTAGCGTATAAAACGGTTTCGCCGACTTTAACATCAAGCGGTTCTCTGTCTCCTTTTTCCGTAACTTTTCCCGGACCTACCGCAACAACTTCACCCTTTTGCGGTTTTTCTTTTGCACTGTCAGGAATGAAAAGTCCGCCGGAAGTCTGTTCTGTATCTTCAATAATTTTGACAACTATTCTGTCGCCTAATGGTTTTAACATGTTTTTTCTCCTTTTCTTTTCTATCTGATTTCAAATCACACTTATATTTATATAACGTTTTTTCAAATTTTATTAATTTCTTAAGGAAAAATTAAGATTTCCATGCCAAATTCTTCCATGACAGATCAGCCAAAATAATTTTTCTGCAAGCGGGAACAAAATAAATTATTTTTCGTCAAGGAATTTATAGACATTTTTTATAAATAACCTTAGAACCCTTGAAATGCGCGGGTGTGCGGTTATATTGAGTTTTATTAAGAACATTTTACTC
>CALUYR010000078.1 GCA_944325045.1 Candidatus Gastranaerophilales bacterium | reverse complement strand
TATATAAAGGTTATGAGATCAGCGACCGTCGTTCGAAGCGTAAAGCTTAGATAGGTCTTTTTATTTTTTTCTGATCTGGTTTTCCCCTAATATTTTTTAATACTTTAGCGTGTATGTTTATACCTATGTGCTTTTATACTGTATTAAATAAAGCCAAATACTTATAAGGATTTGGTCGTTATGTTTTGCAAAATAATTGAAGTAAATAAGGAGACAAAAATGAAAATTTCTTGTGAAGTTAACGGACATAAATACGTTACTGAAAAATTATATTTTAAAGATTTTTTAACTATAGGATTTTTAATAGAAGAAAAGATTGGGCCCTTCATAGCTTGCTTTACGGCATGTATAGGTAATAATCTTAGCGACAGTGAACTTCTGAAAGCACTTTATTCATCTTGTAAAGATATTTTAAACCGTGAAGATATGTCGTTTATATGCGACCTTGTAATAAATCGTGAGCATCTGACAATTGATGGGAAAAAATTGGACAATGCTGATTGGGAAAAATTCTGGCAAGAAGTCGGTTTTTTTGATTATCAGGCTGTAAGCTTAAAATTTTTGGGAGAAAATCTCGGAAATTTTACTCAATTGTCTGCCCTTCTCCCTCCGAAAGCGGCAGACTTATTAGCTGGTCGGCTCGAAAACAAATTCTCAATTCTGTCTACCGTCCTAAACGATCTCTTGAACAAATAAAAAATGATGCTGTAGATAGTCTTATGACTCTCTTTTTAAATGGCAAAGCCGCCGGTTTTAATATTTCACTAGAAGAAATCAAAAGTTTTTCCTGGCAGGAAGGCTGGCTGTATCGCCAAAAGGTCTTAAAACTTATTGAAGAAATGAGGCTTTCTAATTTGCAGCGTAAACCCGTTTAATAGTTGTATAAATTTATGAAATGGAGCATATTATGGAAAACAAAATTGACAACTTAACAAAAGAAGAAAAAGTTCAGAAGTTTAATGAAAGGCTTTCTGTTTTATCCGGTCAAAGTAAAGAACAGCTTCCCAAAACGTCAGCGAATGACGAAATCGTTTCCCTTAAACAGCAGATCGAAACACTTAAAGCTGAAAATTTAAATATAAAGACAATCCGCGCACTTGAAAAGTCCGGCTGTATTATGCCGGAGCTTGCAGCGAAAGCTGTTCCGGCAGATTGCGAAAATTTAGATGAGTGGATCAACAGCTTTAAATCCGAAAATGATATGCTTTTTCGACTGCCGCAGCAGAATCATGGCGGAAATTTTAAACCGACTAAATCCAACAACCTTAGCCCTACTGAATTAATGAATAATTATATCAGGGGAATTTGAGGTTTTAATGAAAATTTATCTTCTGAAAAATCTGTTTTTTAGAAGATTGTGTACTTTAGTAAAAAAAAGGAGAAGAAAATGACATTGAATGTTATTGACAGAGCCGGCAGTGAGGCTTTAATTCCTGTAGAAATTTCAAACGAGATCATCAAAGAAGTTCCGACTGCTTCAAAACTTCTTCCGTTGATGAAAAAATTACCGAACATGTCCTCAAAGCAGAAAACATTACCGGTACAAAATGCTCTGCCGGAAGCATACTTCCTTTCAGGCGATATGGCTCAAAAACAAACTTCAAAAGCCGAATGGGAAAAGTTAACCCTTACGGCGGAAGAATTAGCTGTAATTATCCCTATACCGGAAGCCGTTTTGGATGATTCTGCTTTTGACATCTGGTCTGAAATTAAACCGCAGATTGTAGAAGCTTTAGGTATCGCAATAGATCGTGCGGTTTTATTCGGCACTAATAAACCTTCAAGCTGGCCGACATCAATTTATGACACTGCAGTCTCTAAAAAACAGACATTGGCTTTAGGTACTAACGATGATGTCGCCGCTGATATTATCGGTGTTGGAGGATTGATGTCTTTGGTTGAACAGTCCGGTTTTGTTGTCAACGGATTTTTAGCTGACGCAACTTTTGAAGCTCATTTACGTAATCTTAGAGATAAAAATAATAATCTCTTGTATTCTTCATCTCTATTGAGTTCTACACCTTCAAATCTTATCGGGCGTCCTATTGCTTATGATAACAACGGCGTGTTCGATACTACGAAAGCATTGATGATATGCGGCGATTTTTCAAAAGCTGTTTATTCAATTCGTCAGGACGTTACTTACAAAGTTCTTTCTGAAGCCGTAATTCAGGATACTGAAGGAAATATTGTCTATAACCTTGCACAGCAGGATATGGTTGCCTTAAGAGTTGTTATGAGACTAGGCGTTCAGATCGCTAATCCGGTAACCAGAAGAAAAGGTAAAGGCGGTTATCCGTTTGCAGTTTTGACCCCGGAAAAAACTGCACCGACAACAAGCGGAGATTCTTCTCAGAGTTAGTTCTGCTAAATCAATAGTTTTACTTAAATGAAATTAATAGGAGAAAAAAAATGACAGTATATGATGATTTAATCAGCATATTATTTAAACTTCCTGACGGCAGAAGCCTCGAGGAATATTTTAAAAATATTTTGCTTGTAACTAAAATTACAGAAACAGATCTTCAGGAAGATGTAACTTTCCCGGCCGAAGGAATTAAGAAGTATTCATCTTATGATGAAGTAATTCAGGATTTCAAGGCGGTTTCGCAGATAGCGATCGAGGCAAACGCTGTTTTTAATCAAAAAAACAATACCCAGACAACATCCCAGGTTAAATATTTAATTATTGCCAAGCAGGATGATTCAGGAACAGTAGCTGAAGCACTTGATCGAGCTAAGGCTGCTGACGGAAAATTCGCAAAAGTTGTACCGGTGTCAAGAACTGCTGCCGATTTAAAATCCGTAGCTGATTGGTGCCAGGCAAACGATCGTTTTTGTGATTTTGTTGTAACTGATGTTGATGATGTCGCGGATATCGGCCAAAACGATTATGCTTATGCAATTTTTAGAAAAAATTCAACAGATCCGATTGCATCTGCAATTGCTTCTACTTCAACCTGCGGTTATTTTGGCGGGAAAGACGGATCTGCACAGTTCACCCAGTTAAACAGTATTTCTGCTGAAGATTATACCGGCAGTGAAATTTCAGATATGAAAGATGCTAATATTGCATTTTATACAAATGTTTCGCCTATAGACGGCGGGCAGACTGACTCTTTTGGCTATAACTGGATTATCGGTTCCCGTATGCTCGGTGGAGAATTACGCCAAAGACAGATGATTATGCATTACATTAAAAAATCAATGGGGTTAATGGCGCTGGAATTTTTCAACAAGAAGCCTATCTATGATGAAACCGGAAATAATCTTTTGCTTACTATGGCTCAAAAGCAGTTCAGAACTTTTCAGACATATAATCTGGTAATTCAGACAACAGCAGAACAGACCGGTTTTGAGCTGAAAGTTACTCCGATCAGAGTTGGTGCTTCCAGCATAATGAACACTGATACTGAAGCTTACAATGCAAAGAAATTTAAACTAAGCGGATATTATTACGATGCAATTGTAGGTGAGAAGGTTGATTTCACATTTACAGTTGATCCTTCAGACGAAGAAATCGAAACAATATTGGGAGGTAACGAATAATGACAACTTATGACGCTAAGAATATCCAGTTTGTATGGCGGGGAATAACTCTTACCGGCACTGGCGATGATCATGCATATAGTATAACACAGCAAAACGACAGTATAACTCCTTACAAAGGTGTTCAGGGTGAGGGGCTTAACATAATAAACAACACGAGACAATGGAGAATAACCAGAACTTTCAAGGTTGATAGTGTTTCCTTACCTATTCTTATAGAGGATAATCTGAATTATGTAGAGGATACCCTTGTTGTTCGGGACTTGAATACCGGCAGGGATGAAACCTTTACAGATTGTGTTATTTTAAATATTTCAGGCGAGCAAGACTCCGGCACCAGAACAGTTACCTGGAGTGCGCTCTACAGAAACGGCAAATAGTTTTTAGCCTTTAATTCCAACCGGCAAAGGCATACATTTTGTGTGCCTTTGCCTCTCTCTTTTATTTAATCCGGCTTAATCCTTTAAAACCGGCAGGAAAATAATTCCGGCAGAGAAAACAGAAACGTAAGAGGAATAACGATATGAAAAAATTTAGTTTACCAAACCTGGTTACAAATCCGCAGGTATTTTGTACATATATTTTTAACAAGAAATCATATAATTTTAAATTTCGTTGGTGTGATAATTTTTGTCTATTAGACATATATTTAGTGCAGGACGGCGAGAAAGTTTATCTGCTGCAAGGCCGTCCGTTAACAGCAGGAACAGATATTACGTCCAGGGTAAATGATCAGAATCTCATTAACGGCAAGTTATCGGTGGAGAATAAGTTCGGGAATGAATCGGATCCGGAGCGCAGCAATTTTCATACTGATTTTGAGCTTGTCTATGACGGAGAAGAGTAATCAGAGGTATAAGATGGAAAATAACGATTTAAAATTCAAAATTATAATAGAAGCTGCAGAAGCTGAAATAAAGATTGATTCATACGATATAGATTTTAATATTTATAAGTCAGCTGTCTCTTCAATAAACACGGCGGAACTACTTATTTGGAATTTGGAGGAGACAATATATCAGCAGTTAACAGAGCAGAATTATCTTATAACAGTGTGTACACGCAGCGGAGAAGAAGATCCGGTATTATTTTTCCGCGGGTATATGGATCTGAATTTTTGCGGAAGAATTTCGTCGGAAAACAGATTAACTGATTCTTCTGACAATTCTGCAGATCTTCCGACAAAGATTAAGCTTATAGATGGTCTGCAAGCATATAAGGACAAATACATAAACAAAAATTACAGGGAAGAAGTTTCAACCACACAGATTATAAAAGATTGTATCACCGCAATGGGAGTGGGAACCGGGTTATTCAGCAGTAACATTCCTGCAAAGAAGTATCTTTCGTTTAAGGCCGTAGGGTATCCACATGCGATAATTCAGAAGCTGTGTAATGCACTTAACATAGAGGTTAATATACAGAACGGTCTGATTTATCTTTTAACAGGGCAGGAGCAGCCGGACAGCGATAAGGCAATAGTTCTTAACACTTCCAATTCGCTTTTACCCCGTAAGCAGGAAAGCGGGCTTATAGAAGTTTCTTCAAATTTTTTACCGGAGCTTAATCCGAATGACTTTATAAAATGTGAATTTGATACAACAGAAGGATTTTTCAGGGTTTCAGAGATTCGTTCAAACGGCAACAACTACGGCAATGCAGGGATTACAAAAGTTATGATAGGAATATAAATATGAACAGAAATTGTATAGAAAGTTTAGGTGATTTAATCCGGGGGCTTTCCGGGACAATGCTTGTGGAAAAGCCTTGCAGGATAACAAAAGTTTACTCACAGTATCTTGTTGATGTGGAATACTATGATAATAACAAATCGGACATTCTTTACAAAGTTCCGGTAAAACATCTACAGACAGAAAGTGCATATATATTTTTAGGTTTAAAGGCAGGAGATCGGGGTACTGTAAGATTTTTTGATAATGATGTAACCAATTATTATAAATCGGTTCAAACCCCGGGAACAGAGGTGAGAATACATGATATAAACGATAATTTTTTCACTCTTGGTTATTATCCTCAAAGCGAGCAGTATATATTTCCTGACGGAGATCTCGTAATAGGCACTGGCAGCGGGGCCGTGATTAATCTTGCCGGTGAGGGAATTACAATAACCGGCGGAAACATATCAATAAGCGGCAGCTCAATTAATATTGGCAGCAATTCTACAATAGACGGGAAAGTTTTTTTAGAACATACCCACTCTAACGGAAATGAAGGCAATCCTACCGGCGGAGTGTTATAAGTTTATAAAAAAGGAGAATAATATGGCATCATTTAGTATAAAAAATATTGAACTTGTCTGGCGCGGTATAACTTTGACGGGATTTGCAAGCAGCAAGGTTGAAGTTGGGCAAAGTGAAGCTGCCAGTGTAACAACTATATATGGTTTGGCAGGCGAAAGTTTGAATGTTCCAAATCCCAAAAGAGCCTGGACAATCAAATCAAGTTTTCATGCTTTCAGCGTATCGTATCCGATACTTGAGCAGGACAACTTAAATCACGTAGAAGACACCTTGATTGTAAGGGATTTAAATAGCGGGACAACTGATACTTTTACAAAATGTGTTATAACATCTATCGGGAATAAGCGCGACGGCGGGGAAAGGCTTGTAACCTGGTCTGCGCCGTTAAGAAATTCCCGCTGATCTGGATTAACAAAATACAAGGAGAAAAACATGACTGATATTTTAATACAAGGCAACGGATTGGCTCATTCTGACGGAGATTTATACCTTGTCCGAGATGTTGAGGAAGTTAAGCAGCATATAAAGACAGCATTGTATACCTTCTCCCGGGAATGGAGTCTTGATCCGGATAAGGGAATAAATTATCCGCGCGGCATAAGAAACACGGATTTACTTGAAACTGAAATAAGAAAACAAATCATTGGGGTAGATGGTGTTCTGTCATTAGACAATTTTTCGCTTAAATTTGACAGAGATAATTTGAATATTCAAATTACTGCCGCAATAAGTACAGTATACGGTAACATTGATTTGAATGAGCAGGTTTCAAATTATTTGTAGAGATAAAAAAAAAGGGTAACCTTATAAAAAAGCTACCCTGTTTATCAATACCATTATGAATACAAAATATTCATTAATTATTAATATAGCACAAGAATTTAAAAATGCCAAGTAAAAATAAAAAAATTTTTAAATTTTCGAGCTATTTTTTCGGAAACCCGCTTATAGCAAGTGTTTATATGGTATTGCAATTGTTAAGTTTTATTACAAAAACAATATAAATTAGTTTATCTCAGTAAAATTCGGGATGAAAATTAAAGCATGCCGGCATGGAAATTCAGAAAAAACATGGAAAAGGAGACAAAATGGAAATAACAAAAGACGGAATAAAATTACATACCTATGAAGATATAGTATCAAGCATCGAGGCGGAATTGCAGAAGTCATTCGGGGCGGAGTTTAAGATAAAGCCCGGCGGCATGTTAGATAGTATAGTATCCATGGTCGCGGATATAGAATTGGAATATCAAACTAATTTAGAGAATTTAGCATTGCAGTATCAGCCTGAGAAGGCAGAAGGGACTTGGCAGGACAGTCTATATGAACGAATGGGAGCATATAGGTTGTCAGCGCAGCCGACGACATTTACGAAGTCCGTAGTCGGGGCTGCAGATTACACTGTTCCTGCCGGAAGCGTTACGATTCGCACAGCGGAAGGCAGCAATGATTTTACGAATATATCGGAATTTACAACAGATAAGAGCGGGAAGGCTTATGTAGATTTTTCGTCAATAGAGCCTGGCGATATACCGATAACAGAAACAGAGGAATTTTTGCTGTTAAGTGCTCCGGAAGGGATAGACGGTGTAGGTGATGAGGAGATAACTAAAATATCGCAAGGACGGAGCCGGGAATCCGATGAGGATTACCGTATAAGGTTCCGAAACTCAAAAGCGCTTAATTCCCGTGCGACGCGGAATGCCAATATTGCCAATCTGACGAAATATGTAGATGACGTAGATTTTTTAAGCATAATTGACAAAAACGAGGATTTGACGATGAGTCCCGGAACTTTGCTGATAATCGCAAAGCACAACACTACGGATAATATTTTTGCGCGGGCAATATTTGATACAGTGGGCGTCGGGGTTGTATACCAGGGGGATACATGTATATCCCTGAAAGACGAATGCGGAGAGGATGTTCAGGTAAAGTTTAAGAATGCGCTGGAGATTCCGGTTGAGATAAAATCGGAGATAAAAATCAGATCAGGCTATTATTCCGAGAGTGTATTCGCAGATATACGCAAGAATATCTCGGAATACATTGATAAGCGTGTATTTGGTCTTGGTGTAATAATATATGCAACGGAATTTATCATTCCGATACTTGAGACTGAAGGAGTCGAAGCAGTTTCATCAATAAGTATTAAGAGAGACGGGGAAGAAGATTACACTGATAACTTATCAATGGAACGGGATGAGGTTCCGGAATTTACCGAATCCGGAATGAATTTTGTCGTTTCAGATTAGTGTTGTCTTGTGAGTGATACGCAGAGCATGCCCGGGGTGTATAGAACCTAGTGAAAATTTAAAAAAAATTTTTGAAGAATTAGATGACATGACTTTTTTTTAATTTTTATTGTACCTGGTTGAACGACTAAACTATTATTTGACTGTTAATAGTCATGCCTCATCAGAGGCATGACTTGTTTTTTTTACAAAAACGAAAGGAGAAAAACTATGAAAAAGAATACGTATGCAGCATTTTATTTGCCAAAACCACCGGTAGAGGAGAAAAAGCCAGATAAAGAATTAATAGACAGAAATGCAGGCTTCATGACAAGTGCAGTAAGGAAGATAAAGGGATTAACCACCGACGTATCATCGAATATCAAAAATATAGCAAA
>CALUYR010000077.1 GCA_944325045.1 Candidatus Gastranaerophilales bacterium | reverse complement strand
ACAGCGAAGCGTCATGTAAGAGGTGGCTTCGCCACCCGCAAGGCCGCGTTTACATTAGCGGAAGTTTTAATCACCCTTGGCATTATAGGGGTGGTCGCCGCAATGACCTTGCCAACACTCATTACAAGTTATAAAGAAAAACAAAGAGTTACTCAATTGAAAAAAAGTTATTCTGTACTACAACAAGCTTATCTCAGAGCCGTCGAAAAACACGGTGATTCTCAATACTGGGATATTACAACTACTTATACCGGGGAAACGGATGAAAGCGGTAATCAAATTCTTGACTATTCCGGCTCTGAAAAAGTTTTAGGATATCTCGCAGAAAATCTTAATTCTCAAAAACCTAAAGGGAAATTAACTTTTAAATATTTTTCTCTTGACGGGAGAGTAATTAATGAAAAAAAAGATGTTCCACCTGAACAATATATATATTTAAATGATAATAGCATTTTATACGTCGGCTGGATGGGGGATATGCAATATGGAAAAGGAAGTTTTGTAATTATGTTTCCGGAATGCATAAAAAGAGGGTGTTCATTAGGAAGAGATGCTTTTTATTTTAGCTTTTATTACAAGAAAGGCTTTGTACCAGATGGAGCACAATCAACATCTAACTCTTTTGAACAAAAATGTACTAGAAAATCCACTAGTGTAGAAGCATCGGAAAACGGGCGGGCTTGTACGGGCTGGGTTATTTATAACGAAAACATGGATTATTTGCATTGTGACGACCTTAGCTGGAGCGGAAAACATAAATGTAAATAATTTTCTAAATTGAAGGTACTGCGAAATAGAATATAGATCCTTTATCAATTTCGCTTTCACACCAAATGGCGCCGTTATGGGCTTCTATAAGCTGTTTTGCAATAGGAAGCCCTAAACCGGAGCCGCCAACTTTACGTGATAAAGAATTTTCTATCTGCGCAAATTTATCAAATACATGCAAGAGATTTTCAGAGGCAATTCCGATTCCTTCATCCCTGACGCTGACAAGTACGTAATTGCCTTTGAGCTTCTCCATAACAGACGAAAAGTTTTCAGGATACTTTAAATCAGATGTATTCACCAATTCGGACTTTATAGTAATAGTTTTACCCTCCGGCGTAAACTTAACAGCATTAGATACAAGATTTGTCAAAACCTGTTCAAGCCGCTGGGAATCAGCGTAAATTTCCGGCAGATTATCCGCCTCGTCAGTCACCAGTGCAAGCCCTTTTTCTTTAATAAGAACAGATAAAGTTGACTTCACATCCTCTATAACTTCATTGACATTCATATTTTTAAAATGGTAATCCATTTTACCTGCTTCAATTTTTGATAAATCAAGCAGGTCATTTATAATCCCGGATAGGCGCTGGGAATTTCGCTTTGCCATTGTCAGAAACTTATCATAAGCAGGAGTGATTTCTCCGCACTTCCCGCTTAACATTATATCCAAAGAGTTTTTGATTGAAGTCAACGGAGTTCGGAGTTCGTGCGAAACAATAGAGATAAATTCAGACTTTAACCGCTCAAGTCTTGCAAGTTTGAGGTTCGTTTCTTTTAATTCCTGATATAAAGTTGCACTCTTCAAAGGCAAAGAAACCTGCTGGGCAATGGTTTGAAAGCAGGTAGCGTTTTCTGTTGTAAACGGTGTTTCCTTAAAAATTTCTACACATCCGAAAAAATTATCGCCCAATGCAATCGGCGAAAACATATTATCGAATTGAAACAACGTAAAATTAAATCTGTTTGCCGGATATTTAACCGTCTTTCTTACCTTTAGCGTATCAACGGAAATTTCAGCAGGAAGTTCCCGGGCTTCAAATAAGGATTTGTAATGCAGAATAATTCTTAATTTGATTGCGTCAACCAGCTCATCAGATAAGTCATAAAGAGAATTTATAAGTAAAACCGGTTCATCTCCGTGACAAAATGAAAGAGTACTTGTTAAAGAATAACTTAATGCCTTGTCCATTCCTTCGAGCATATAATTAATCAATTTTTCTTTATCCAGCGAGCCTGCAAATTGTGAACTTGTAGAATAAAGCGCGTTTAAACGATAATTGCTGTCAGCAAGATCCCGGTTTGTATTTGATAACTTTTCCAGAGCTGAATGCATTCTTACATTCATTGAAATAACTCCGGAAATAAGTTCCTCGTTCATTTCATCGTCTATAAACGCATTGGAATTTTTTATCAGTTCCTTATCAGAAAAATCTTTATTAATAAGCAGAATTAATGCTGAATTATCTATAAACGATTTTACTTTTTTGAGAACAGACTTAAAATCAATATCCATTGACATCATATCAAAAATTATGATTTCACAAGGCGCTGCACTGAGGTAATCATATATCATAGCCGCGTCTGAAAAACTTACATAATCATAGCGGAGTTTTTTAAATAAATCCTCAAAATTTTTTATTTTTTCCGTTCTTTGAGATACAAATAAAACCCTAATCATAACTTAATCGTAACAAATATTTGAGCTATTGCAAATTATTTACAATTACTCTTTATCAGCTTCCATTTTTTCAATATATTCAATAATATCAAGCGCCAGTTCATGTCTTAACTCAAACGGAGCGTGCTTAATGTATTCCATAGCATGTGAAACCTTAATATTTTTATCATACCAGCGGCGCAAAATATAGTTATATTGATCCTCAAGTGTCATCTTAAAATCAAAATCTTTTAACTTATCAAGCACATACTCCGCACAAATAGTCTGAAGTTCCTCTTCAGCCTTTTCCCACACAGCAATAGCCCTGCTTAAAACAGGATCAACATCATACCAGCGCTGCTGTTTCTTTTTCATAGTCCGCTCCTATAAATCATAATACCCGTATATCCAATTTTATCAAAAATAAAGATTTAGTCAAAGTTATTAACATAAAAATAAATCGCATATACAAAGTTTCGTAAAAAACTGGAAAAGTTTTTTTTGCATTATATAATAATATTATGAAGAAAAAATTAACAACCTTACTTATATTAGGAATGTTTATAGCAAACAATACGCTGGCATTTGCAGATGTCCTGGAAGGCCACGCGGAAAAAAGCGATCAAATCAGAAAAGAACTTGAAAGTGAATTATTTACAGGTAAAGTAGAACACCTTGAACGCTCGGATATAATACACATGACAGTGTCCCAGGTTCTTGATTCAAACATAAATATAGAAGGCGACGAATTTTTTGCCGAAGTAGTTAATGACGTTGAAGGCGAAACCGGAGTAATAATTCCTAAAGGAACGTTTGCCCACGGCAGAATATCAGAAACAACCGAAGCAAAAAAGTTAGGCAGACCGGCTACACTTTCTCTTGATTTTGACTATCTGATAACTCCTGATGGAAGAGAAATTCCGATTGAAGGTAAAATGTCAACAAAACTTCACCCGGTAGCCTCTACAGCCAAAATAGTTGCCCAGGATGTAGGCTATACACTTGCAGGCGGTGCTGTCGGAGGTTTTCTGGCCCTTAACTGGCTCGGACTGGAAGCTGCTATTGCCTCACAAGGCTATACACTTGCAGGCGGTGCGGCAATAGGCGGCGCACTCGGGCTTGGTGCTGCGCTTATGAGAAAAGGGAACGATGTGTTGATTGCTCCGGGAGATGAAATTAAAGTTAAAATTAATACCAAAGTTCCTCTTCCGGTCTACAAAGACAGCGCATTAATGCAGCACGAAATGTTTTACCCGGGATTGGATATTAAAATTTCAAACATCAAACACGAAGAAGATCCGTTTGGTGAAGCAAATACGATAACTCTGACAGTGCTCATTTCAAATATGTCTGATAAAACTTTTTCAGGCCTCGATTCGGCATTGGTAAATGATTATAACGCAGTTTTCAGACCGTCAATTTTCGGCGATACAAAACTTATGTTCAAACAAATTAAACCGGGAGAAAAGATTATCGGAGACATCTCGTTTGCAGTCGATAACATAAACAGAAAATTCTGGCTGACATTTTACGACAGAAGAAGCAAAAAACCTCTTACGAAAATATCAGTAGATAACGCTTATAAAAATGTTTCTGAAAGAACTAAAAAGAAAAATGCCAGAGTCAGAACAAAAAATGTAAATTTTACAAAAGAAACAGACAATCTGTTTGATGAAATGTAATAAATCTTTGTAAATAGATACTTTACAATGTATTGCGAAAGAATTTTTTTTGTGTTACAATGTTAGTAGTATTTAATGGTTAGTTAGTTAAAAGAAAGTAGGAAAAAATGGCTTGCGGTAAGTTAGAAATAGACATTCTTAATTCTATCTGGGATTTGACTTCAAATAATGAAGGGAAAGATATTTCCATACAAGATGTTGTTGATAACTTATCGTCAAACGGGGTTACGCGCGCATATACAACAATAAAAACAGTCATGGATCGTTTAACGTCCAAAAGTATTCTTGTGCGCTATAAGGTTGGAAAAAAATTCTTCTACAGCGCAACAATGGACAGAGAAGAAATGGCTCGTGATAATATTAAAGAAATCGGAGAACAATTCTTTAAAAATAATTATATAGATATGATAAGATTTATTGAAAGCCAGTTTGATTTAGTAAAATAAAATGGGATACACAGAAGAAGCAAGAGTTTTTGTATCTGAATTAATCAGAAAAGTTTTGGTTGGTGAATTGACAGTAGCAAAAGCATTACCAATGTTTCCTTCTGACACGCGCGATAAAAGTATTGATGCTGCTTTCCACGCGTTGGTTCATTATGAAGCCGACGAAGATCTTAGAAAACACGATCTTCTTTATAAAGAAGAACAAGATGATTACCTCACACTCATATTCCAAACACTTGAACAGGGCAAAAACTTACCGGATAACATCATTAGAAATTACGAAAAATACTATAAAAGAGCAGATATTCCCATGCCTAATGATTTGAAATCAAACCTAATAAGATTCTGGCGTTTTATAACATTCAAAGAATAGGATTAACCTTTAATTCTTCTATGTATTTGTGTGCAAGTTCTTTAGGCATATACATCGGTAAAATTCCCCATTGATGTATATCTATCCTATCTCCGGTATTTTTAGAATGTTCAATTAATTTAGCCAAAATTTTGTTCACATCAGTTTCTTTGTAAAAACATTGGAAATAATCATAAGCAGCAGAATATTTTTCCAGCGGGAAGAACCTTTTTCCACGTAAATAATGAGCAACATGTGAGTTAAAATCTGCAACAGATATAATATTTGGTTCAATATTATTATCAAGACAATGTTTTACGGCAAGTTTATCCGCAAGTTTTCCAACTCCGCCGACAGACTTATCATCGAAATTTTCCAGGTAATCGACAATCACACGCGGCCCCACTATTCCCTGATCCTTATAATCCTTAAATAATTCGTCTTCTGCGAAATTGTTCTTATATTTATCCGGTAATTTTCCGAAATAATCCACAAGGTTTACATAACCATATTCTTTATCAAGTTTTGGCGACATAAAATGATATGCGGTTTCAAATTTTCCGCTATTTGAAGATAAAATTACAATTTTAATCCGCCGCCCGCGTTTTTTATCCCATAAAAAAGCAGTTCTATCAGGATCAAAATCTAAATTAAGATTGATATTAGCCTTACTTGCTTTGGAATTATTTTTTAAAATTATCCTCTGCGGTTTAGTTAAATTTACAGATACAACACTGTGATTATAAGAATTGGTATGAGGATTATACATGTGCATATCAAACTCTTTATAAACACACTCCCGATCAAATGTATCAGGTTTCATAAGTTTTCTGCCGCAAAAACTTATACAGGAAGGTCTGCCGGATAAAAAATTTATATGAATATCAGGTTTTATTGTATTAATTTTTATCATCGCTAATTATAAAAACTAAAAAAATTTTTTTTGCTACATAAATTTTTATAATATATACATGATTATGATATAATTATTTTATGAGATTAAGAGAGATATATGGCAAAACTGATCCGAAAATTTCTTTTGAAGTATTTCCACCTAAAGAAATTTCAGATTACCCCATCTTAATGGCAGAACTGGAAAAATTGAAAAAATTTAACCCGTCATTCGTATCTCTCACCTATGGCGCCGGCGGGAAAAACAACAACTCTCAAGAATTAGTAAGACTGATTTCCCAAAACGGATTTTCAGTAATGCCGCACTTCACCTGCATTTGCAGCACAAAAAATTTTGTAACCGAGCATATTAAAAATCTGGAAAAATCAGGGATCGAAAATATTCTTGCACTTCGCGGCGATATTCCCGATGATCCGGAAATATGCTGCCATGACTTCAAATATGCAAATGAACTTGTAAGTTTTATAAAATCAAACAGCAGTTTGTCCGCAGGAGTTGCCGGCTACCCGGAAGGACACATCGAAGCAAAAGACCTGCAATCAGACATAAATAATCTTAAAAAGAAAATTGAAGCCGGCGCTGAATGTATTTTTACACAGTTGTTTTTTGATAACGACAAATTTTTTTCTTATGTCGAAAAAGTGAGGAATGAAGGAATAAATGTTCCGATTGTTGCCGGTATAATGCCAATTCTAAGTTCAAAACAGATTAACAAAATGATAAAACTTGCAAATATATCAATTCCCCAAAAGTTAAACGAAAAGATAATTAAATATGAACAAAATCCAAAAGATTTACAAAAATTCGGTGTGGAATACGTGACTGGGCAGTGCAGGGAACTTCTAAATACACAGGTAAGCGGTCTGCACTTTTTTACGCTGAATAAATCCGAAGCCAGTTATAAAATTTTAGAAAATATTTTATAAAGGAGTAACAATGAAAGAGTTAAATAAATATATTGAACACACACTTCTAAAACAAGATGCAACAACAAAAGAATTAACACAACTCTACGAAGAAGCAAAAAAATATAATTTCCACGGAGTATGTATAAATCCGGCTTACGTAAAATCCGCAAAAGCAGCATTAAGCGGTACGGATATAAAAGTTGTAACAGTTATAGGGTTTCCGCTCGGGGCAAACAAAACAGAAGTAAAAGCCTTTGAAGCCTTAACCGCAAAAGCCGACGGTGCAGATGAAATTGATATGGTAATAAATGTTACGGGCATAAAGGATAAAAATTATGACTATGTAAAAGAAGATATAAAAGCCGTAAAAATTTCATGCGGTGAAATTCCGCTTAAAGTAATTATAGAAACAGACCTTCTCACAAAAGAAGAAATAAAAATAGCTTGTGAAATAGCCGCAGAAGCCGGAGCAGATTTCGTAAAAACATCAACAGGTTTTGTGAAAAACGGTGTCGGAGCAAAAGCCGAAGATGTCAAATTAATGTATGAAACAGTTAACCCGCTTGGATTAAAAGTTAAAGCCTCAGGCGGAATTCGCGATAAAGAAACAGCGCTTAAAATGATTGAAGCCGGAGCATACAGTTTAGGCACAAGCTCAGGAGTTAAAATAGTTTCATAAGTATCTGAATAACAGGAATAAAAAGTTTAATCAGTCAATACAACAAAAAAGGTTGGGCCAAACGCTCAACCTTAAATCTTATTTTTTATTTTAAATTATGAACGGAGTTGAGGCTATTTTAGCCTGCAATATGTTTGATTACTCAAAATACTCTCAAGATATTCGCTTTCTTCTGACGTGGATGAAGTACTAAAATTTCCGTTTTTTATACTCTGTAGAGATTTAAGCACGTTGTTTGAAAAATTTTGGGCAACATCCATCGGAACATGACAATCGTATGAAGCATAAGAAAAATGGCACTTTCCACCTTTCTTCCCGTAAACATTAACATAATTTCCGCTGACCGGAGTACAGGTTTTGAGTTTTTCGAATACCGGAGTAAGTAAATTTACCTGCTCCAAAGCCCCTTGCATAAATGATTGGGAAAACGCCTCCCCTACTTCCCGGTCAGAAACAGGTCTGCCATTTTGGTCATACCATTGCCCAGTCTGGTCAGCAAAAATTGAGCCGGCCGAACAATAAAATAAACTTACAAGCAAAACCAAAACTCTTTTCATAAATTACTCCATGATTTATTTGTTAAATTCTTCAAAAAACTTTCTTAAAATTTCCTGCCCTTTAATCATTGATTTGTAAGAAACGTTTTCATCTTTTGAATGCATGTTCTGAACATCAGCCAGCCCTACCAAAAACGGAACAAATTTTTCACCGTTTGAATTTGTACTGTTAGCGTAAATATGAGTTTCAGCCCCTGCATGGAAAGAACCTATTTCGGGTTTAACACCTGAGTTTTTGGCAGCGAGCTCGAAAATTTGCGGAATAAAGTTATCCCAGCTTTTTTCAAAAGGCGGAAGATGTTCTTCAAATTTCAGCTCAGCCTTAGCAATTCCTGCGTAATCTTCATTAAAAGCATCAACATGGAATTGCATCATTTTTTTAAGTTCCTCTTCTTTTTCTCTGCTGGAACTTCTGATTGAATAAGTAGCTTTTCCGTAAGTATTAATTATATTAGTGACGTTAACATCGCCTGAGAGAATCCCTCCGAGATTACAGGAAGTAACAACGTGATGATCGCTTT
>CALUYR010000076.1 GCA_944325045.1 Candidatus Gastranaerophilales bacterium | reverse complement strand
AAAAGACCATTTTGTAACATATAAAACGATTACTTCCGACTGCTAAAACTTAAACACAAAGCCAACTTTGCCGAATAATCTTTTTATGCGTGCAGATAAAATGTCCCGTTAAATTACAGCGGTAAATTAAAATTTACCAAAACTTACGGACTAAAAAAAATAAAAGGCTCGAAAGCCTTTTAAAAACGGAGAAGGTGGGATTCGAACCCACGGTAGAGAATTCTCCCTACAACACCTTAGCAGGGTGCCGCCTTAAGCCTACTCGGCCACTTCTCCTGATCCTTTGGTCATGTTTTTTCTGTCAACAGTTCTATACTATCATAAAATTTTTATTTTGCAATCTTTTTCACTTCATTCTTTTAATGTACTTATTACAAACTTTTTTTCAAAAAACATTTATATAGAGGATGTATTAATTTATTCGTCACGATATATATTTATTTATACATCTAACAAGGAGGTTTTATTGATGAGTAAAAATTATGAAGAGTTAATTAGCAATTACCAAGGCGGAGATCTTGATTTGTCAGGCTGCACTATCAAAAGTCTGGAGCTGGATCATGTTGAAGGAAATCTTAATTTGTCTAAATGTTCTATTGGCAAATTATCTATCGGCTGGGTTAGCAGAGAATTAAATATGGCCGGCGCTGATATTAAAAGTATTACAAGACCGATTGACGCTGAAAGCGTTATCATGACCGGAGCTCAAATTAAAAAACTGCCGGAACACGTTTACACTAACTACTTTGATGTTTCTAAAAGCAGCCTTACTAAATTAAATTCTGATATCAGAGCTAACACTATGAATATCAGAAATACTAAGATTGAACAGTTACCTAAAGATTTGAAGGTTAAAAGACTTATCGTTGATACAAAAACCGCTAAAAATCTGCCGCTTACTACTATTAGAAACTGCGACGAATTAGAAATGGATGGAATTACTTTTGGAGATAATCGTCAGTATTTTAACAATGACTTCCAGTTCTTTAGCGTAAATTCTGACAGCGTTAACGACAATTCTATGTGTTCAGTTTAGTACGTTATTTATAATCTAAAATATATTTCACTGAGTCTTAAAATTCTGCGCTTTGCCGGAATGGAGAGACTCAGTTTATTTATATAGAAATTTTTTTTATTTTAAAATTTTTTTTTATATTCCGGGCGTTATACTTTTTTACATACTATTTTTAAACTCATAGTGCTAATATATATTATGATGAATATTAACTGGTATCACACACTAAATAAACCTTATTTAAATCCGCCTGATTGGGTTTTTACCCCGGTTTGGACTATATTATATATTACAATTTTTATTTCCTTTTTTCTGTTTATTAAAGATGGTTTTAATAGCAGAAAAATTATTCCTTTAATTTTATTTATTACGCAAATTATTCTTAATCTGCTTTGGACACCGGTTTTCTTTAATCTGCAAAATATTAAGTTAGGATTTGTTATATTATTTTTGCTGTGGATTACACTCATTTTGACTGCAAAAGAATTTTACAAAATTTCTAAACCTGCCGGCATAATTCTAATCCCTTACCTTATATGGACAACGTTTGCATTGTACTTAAACCTTGGAATTTTAGTTCTTAATTAAAAAGTTAGTTTTATAAATTCTTTTTATTATTTTATATGTGTTATATAATTGGCATGAGGGAATAACATGCTTGCAGATTACCATATCCATACAAGTTTTAGTGACGATTCTTCTTACCCGATGAAAGACTGCATTGAGCAAGCAATAAGTCTTGGTTTTGATGAAATTTGTTTTACGGAGCACATTGATTACGGGTGTAATACTTCTTTCTGCTGCAATTGTGATGAATATCTGAAAGCCTTTAACAAATACAAGGAAGAATATGTCAATAAGATAACTCTTAAATTTGGAATTGAATTTGGAGTACAGGCACATCATAGAAATTATTTCAGGCAAATATTTGACAAATATCCTTTTGATTTTGCACTTTTGTCTTTTCACCAGATTGAGGACAAAGAATTGTGGAATCAGGATTTCCAAAACGGCAAAACCCAGGAAGAATATAACCGGATTTATTTTGAAGAAATGTATAAAACAATTCAGGTATTTGACGGATTTAGCGTACTTGCACATATTGATCTGATGAGAAGGTACGATAGATTCGGGGAGTATCCGTTCGGGAAAATTAAAGATCAGGTTGAAGAAATTTTAAAACTTGCAATAGAAAAAGGCAAAGGAATTGAAGTTAATACATCTTCATTCAGGTATAAACTTAAGGATCTTACGCCGACAAAAGATATTCTAAAGCTGTACAAATCGCTTGGCGGAGAAATTATTACAATAGGATCGGATTCTCATAATCCAAGCCAGCTCGGAGCAAAAATCCCGGAAGTGAGAGAAGAACTTAAACAACTCGGATATAAATATTTTACAACTTTTGAGAAAATGAAAACGATTTTCTATGAGCTTTAAACTTTATGTATAATTTTATGAACTTTTCTCACTGCGGAATTTATATAAGCATTATCAGGTTTTTCACCGGATATTGAATAATATAACAAATCCATTTCAAGCTCTTTATAATTATTTGGAAAAAAATATCTCATGCCGGTATTTTGGCATCCCAAATTTTTGTAAAATTTTTGACGTTTTATTGCCTGCTCTGTTAAAGGTTTTTCAACTTCAAAAAAGCAATATTTAAAAGAAGAATAATTTTTTATGAAATTTTTAATAGATTTTGAGCCAAAACCGCAAGAATGGAAATTTTTATATATAGCAATATAGTCAAGCCACAAAAACTTCATTTCTTCATCAATCAGCCAGGCAGCATATCCGACGGCATCTTTGTCTGCGTTTATATGGAAAACTTTGTATTCTGGCGAATATTTCAATAGTCCGATAAACTCCTCATAAGTTTTCAATTCTTCTTTGGGAAACTGAAGAAGCATATCATTATATATTTGGCTGAAATCATCGGTATTAACTTCTGAAAAATCTATATTCATACTAATAAATTTAACACAAAACTGCTTAATAAAATAGATTTAGCCGTAAAATTTTTATATAATGAATTTATGAAAAAATTAATCAAAACAGCAATAATTAATATAATAATTTTAGTAATTTTTATTTTATTAATACTTATCACCGGAATACACCACGAGCCTTGGGCAGATGAGGCACAGTCCTGGCTGATTGCGAGGGACAACAGCTATTTTGAAATTGTGAACAATATACTTAAATATGAGGGACATCCGATTTTATGGTATTTTATATTAAGGACACTTATATTATGCCATTTTCAATATGACTGGCTTTTTATTATCCCTTTGGTATGCGCGTCGTTAGGCGTAGGAATATTTTTATTCAAATCCCGCTTCCCGCTTTTTATAAAACTAATTTTTCCGTTTACTTTTTATATATTTTATCAGTATGGAGTTGTTGCCAGGAGCTACTCGCTTGTATTTCCTCTTCTGGCATTAATTGCAGTATACTATAAGTTCAGATTTAAAAAACCTTTCTTGTACTCTTTGCTGTTAATATTAAATGCAAGTATTAGTGCACAAACCTTTGTTATATCATTTATTCTTTTGGGATTTTACATTTATGAGGCATTAAGACTTAAATCATTAAAAAGAAGAAGAACACAAATAATAACCGGGGGCGTTATTGTTTTATTATATATGATTTTTACTATGCTGTATTTGAGAACACCGATTGACTGTTCTGCAAAACATTACGTTCATCTTGATTATCTTAATGTAATGCGTATTTTATACACGACCGGGAAAAGCTGGTTCAATCTTCCTGAAAATTTTGCAGGAAGATCATTTTACAGCATTGTTATTATAATCTTTTATACAGCAAGCATTAAATATTTATGTCCTACTGTTTATAAAAAAGTATTTTTCATGATACTTAACCTGGCAGTAATAGGGATACTAGCCTCATTATACTGCTGCGTATGGCACTGCGGACTGGTAATTTTAACTTATATGTTTTCTTTATGGATTTTATGCGGAAAAAATGAATTAAAATTTGATCGGAATAAATTCTGTTATATTTTTATTAGTATACTATTTCTTATTCAAATATTTTGGACAGCAAAATCAGCGTACCTGGATTATTTATACAGCTATTCCGGGGCTGCGGAAGCAGCTGCATTCATAAAAAACAACAGTCTGCAAACGGGAAAAATTTACGGAACAAGTTTTAAATCTGTCGCACTTCAGCCATACTTTTCAGAAAGTATTTACTCTAATTACAAATACGGAAAATCTTTCTGGCTATGGAAAGAAAAAGCTCAATTGACTAATGAAGAAATTTTAAATAACCTGCCTGAAACAGTTGTATTCTCAGGGATAATCACAACGAACGATGATCCTATAGTAAAAGCGTTACAAAAAAATAATTATAAAGCATTTTATTTTAAAGGTTCAATGTTTGCAAAAGGAACAATAGCTGAGGACAATTCTTATACAATATTTACTTGTAAAAAATGAAAAAGGGGCTGATTTTTTATAAAAAATCAGCCCGGAAAAATTAATTTTATAAATTATTTTATAAAACTATATATCCTGCAAAGAGTCTCTGTAAATTCTTCTGACAGTATCTCTGTCTTTACCGGACGGCGAAATAGCAATCAAGCCTTCGAGAGAAGGTGTCGTGTAAACCAGGTCAACAAGTTTATCTACATCATTTTCTCCAAAACCTTCATCTGTTAATTTTTCAGTAACGCCAACAGATTTCAGCCAATTTTCAACACCTTTGGCCGCTTTTTCAGCTTCATCAGCACTACCGTCTAAGCCCGGAACAATCGGAGATAAGATATAAGATAGAATATTGGCTCTATCTTTATACATAGTCTTAATAACAGCCGGCAGAAGGATTGCGAGCCCCAAACCATGTGCAAGCTCAGGTTTAACAGCACTCAGAGGGTGTTCAAGCGCATGAGTGTAATGTAACAGCCCGTTATCAAAGCAAACACCACCCATCATGGCAGCATAGGCAAGGAAATATCGTGCTTCAAGATCTTCAGGATTTTCAAGTGCTTTAGGAAGATATTTTGCAACAAGAGTTATAACTTCTCTTGCAAGAGTAACGCAATACGGAGAAGTTACTGTTGAGGTTGCAGCTTCTACAACGTGGTTTACGGCGTCAATAGATACGTATCTTGTTTGTTTTGGTGAAAGTTTAACCATAAGCTGCGGATCATCTATTGCAAACATAGGATAAATACAATCATAAGCAATTGCAGGCTTAAAATTCTTTTCCAAATTTGTAACAACAGCAAATCTGTTTGTTTCTGTGCCGGTTCCGTGGGTAAGGTTTATGGAAACAATAGGGGCAGCTTTTTCCGGTGTAAATTTAAAGTCATAAAGATTTTCAGCGGTTTCATCAGGATATTCAAGCAATATTGCAACTGATTTTCCTGCATCAGTCGGAGAACCGCCGCCGATCGCAATTACTGCTTTTGCCCCAAAATCTTTTGCAAGTTTTGCTGCTTCGTTTACATGATGAGTATTAGGGTTCGGTGTAACTTCAGCATAGTTAACATAACCTATATTGTTGTCTTTTAATGCTTTTTCAACATAATCCCAGGCACCTGTTGCCTTGTATGCGTTACGTCCTGACATAACTATCACTTTGTCTATGCCTTTTTCTTTTAATGCTGCAGCTATATCATCAATTTTCTTTATAGCACCGACACCAAAGAAAACAGAAGTACGCGTCCTAATCTCTCTTACTTCATTAATATTAATGTCTTTTTCCCACATAATAAACTCTCCTTTCTAAATATTCTCAAATTTATTATCAGATAAAAAATAATGCTTTACAAGATGTAATATAATTTATTTTTGAATACGATAAATCGTAATATTTTTTAACAAAAGTCAGAATTAAGGCAATTTAAAGTCTGTTTTTACTTTGTATTATTACCAGAAAATAAAGGAGAAAAGGTTATGATGAATGCCCCGATACAATTGCAGCAGTTAGGGAATAAGACTTTACCGCAAAAGCCGGTACTCCCTCAACCTGCCGCGAACGTCAACGATCCGCGAACAACCGCATTAAAAGAACAAAGTATGGCTGTTTCATTTGACATTGCTGCAGAATACAGCGCCATTACCAAAATGAACAACATACTTGCCGACGTCGCAAAAGAAATTAAAAAAGAAGAAGATCCTGAAAGAAAAAAACTTCTGGAAACCAGATTAAACAATATAAATAACATGATTCTCCAGCGTGAATTGAAAATCAATCAGATGGAACAAGTCAAAAACCAGATAAATAATCAAATAATTTAAGATTTATACTGCTCAAGCGCGTCAAAGTCAGCCTGAATTTCAGCAGCTTTTCTGTTTAAACGGTTATAAGTCTGGGAGTTAATCTCACCTCCGATAAGAATAAGTATGGAAGTATAATACAACCATACCATAAGAACTGCAAAGGCACCTATAGTACCATAAACCATATTATACGTTTTCAGATTATTAACATATATGGAAAATCCCCAGGAAGCAGCCAGCCAAAAAATTACAAAGAAGAATGAACCGGGAATAGCACTCTTACGCTTAAACTGCTCATTTCCTTTTAAATCCGGCAAAATATAATAGCTCAAAAATGCCATAAGGAACAATGCAGCAAATGCTACCGGCCATCTAAGCGTCAAAAGAATAATCGCAATTGTTTTAGACAAAAACATGTGCTTAACCAGAAAACTTATAATCACCTTACCAAAAATAATCAGGTTTATCGACAAAAACAATACCATAATATCAACCAGCACCATCAATAAAGAAAGAACTCTTGTATATATTAAGTTACGTGTTTCCTTGACTTTATAAGCCCGGTTTAATCCTTTTAACACAACAGCCATAGCGTTTACTGATAAAAACATAGTTGCAATAAATCCGGCAGCAGCCATTATCCCGCCTTGCGAAAATATCATGACTTCGGATAAAACAGTAATGATAAGGTTCATAGCCTGATCAGGCATAAAATTAGCCAAAAAGATTATTACAGGATCCATCAGAGATTTATTTCCCATCCAGCCGAAAATTGCCATCAAAAAAAGCATAAACGGAAAAATTCCTATTACGAGCATAAACCCCATCTCAGCTGCCATCCCGAAAAAATCATTCTCTATGACAGACAAAATAAGTTTTTTTAAAGGTTCTATAAAATTATATTTCCTTTGTTTTCTCATAATTCAGTATGTTTAAGTTCATCTAATATTTTTTGCGCAGCCTCAACGACATTCGACTTAATTATACATCCTGCTGCAAGCTTATGACCGCCGCCTCCGAATTTCGCGCAAATAGAAGATACGTCTATACTTTGACTCCGCATCGAAATTTTCGAAGCAGACGAGGAAAGTTGTTTAACAATAAATGAAACTTCCACGGACTTTATTGCCCGCAATTTTTCAGCAAGGCCTTCAGTACAGTCCTCAGCTGTATTGAAACGTTCCATATCTTTTTTGTATATAAGACAATACGCAATCTTATTATCATCAGAAAAAACTGCATTACTTATGCAATGAGCCTGGAATTGAACATGTTCTTTTGTATTTGACTCATAGCAATATTTATATATTTCGGCAGGTATAACACCTTTTTTTACAAGCTGTGAAACGGTTTCAAAAGATTCGGCCGTTGTATTATTAAATCTAAACGAACCTGTATCTGTTAATATTGCTGTATATAAGCACTTAGCTGTTTCAAGCGAAATTTTCCAATGAAGTTTATTCATTAACTGGTATAATACTTCACCGGTTGACGACGCTTCAGGATATACCAAATTCATATCTGCATAATTTTCATTTGTTATGTGATGATCTATATTAATAGTAAACTTTGCCTTATTAAAAAGAATTTCAGACTCAAACATCCTGTCTTTGGAAGCCACGTCTACATTAATTACCAGATCATATTCCCGCGATTTATCATATTTATCAAAATGTTTAGCTTCAGCAATATACGGTATAAATTTAAAAATTTCAGGAACATTTGACATCAGAAGCATATCAGTTTTTTTTCTGTAATTGTCTTTTATTGCTGAATATAAACCGCACATACTACCCAAAGTATCTCCATCGGGGTTCAGATGCGAAATTATAAGTATATTTTTAGACGATTTTATGATATAATGAAATTGACTCCAATCCATTTTTCTATTTTAGCACAAAATAACAAGGACGCAAATTTGAAAAAAATTCTATATACGGATTTCGTTTCAACTGAAGAATTAATGGCTGAACTCTTGGAGAAAAAAGAGTTTAAGAAAGCTATGACCAGATCTAATTTATATAAATTTTGGGGTCGGGCGGCAGGTGCAAAATTTGCACAAAAGTCAAAACCTTATTCGATTATAAGCAGCGGTGTTATGGTTATCGCCTGCGAATCCCCGGCTGTTGCCCAGGAGCTTATGTTAAAGAAAACTCAATTATTGGTTAAGCTCAAACCTTACCTTCAATCGCTGAAAATCAATGTCAAAGACTTAAGATTCGATACTAAAAAATGGTCCT
>CALUYR010000075.1 GCA_944325045.1 Candidatus Gastranaerophilales bacterium | reverse complement strand
TTGGTGTTAACTCCTGTTCTCTTTTGAGGTTTGTTACCCCCCCCCCCCCGTATGCGTTGCTATCATTGGCTTTTCCATGACTTTACCTCCTTTTTCCTCCATTATAAACTATTTTTTATTTTTTGCAAGGGGCAAAAAAATTTTATAGTTCTTTTAATTTCTAGTCAGTAGAAACATTGGAAAAATTTCCTGGCTTGTAAAATTATCAAAACAATAATTAATGTTCCATCATAACTGTTTATAAAAAAAGCTCATATAAAATGAGCTTTTCTGTTAATTATGCAATATCTTCAGGCGGCTCACCAAAATCCATTGGTGGTTCACCCATAATCTGAATACCAAATTTAGTTCTGAACAGATGTTTCACAGTATCACCCTGGATTTCATACATCATTTTATTAAACATATCATAAGCTTCGCGTTTATACTCAAGCAGCGGATCTTTCTGCCCGTACGCACGCAATCCTATTCCATCACGAAGCATATCAATATTATGCAGGTGATCAATCCATTTATTATCGACCACACGTAAAAGAATATCTCTTTCCAGGTTTCTGATAACGTTGCTATGGCTAAACGGTTCCTGCGGAACAAAATTAGCGTCATATCGGGAAATTACGTTATTGTAAAATGCAATAACCTGAATTTCATGATCTTTATACGCCTGAATTGCAAGTTCTTTTAACTTATCATAAATAGCTTCAAACCTTACACCCTGAACGTCAGATATTCCAAAGCCTGTCAACGGAGGGAATATTGAATGGATTTCTTTAATCATAGTATTCAGATCTTCGAAAACATACTCATCAGGGGTTTGCTCCGGAGAAATATAACTTCTTAAAAGTCTGTCTATTTCTTTTTCGATCATATAGTAAATATCAGAACTCAAATCTGTTCCAAACAAAACTTTTCTTCTTTGGGCGTAGAATTTTTCACGCTGAATGTTCATAACATCGTCGTATTCAAGCACACTTTTTCTGATATCAAAGTGATAAGTTTCAACTTTCTTTTGGGCTGACTGAATTTGTCTTGTAATAAGCGGATGTTCAATAGCCATAGTTTCATCGGCATTAAGCGCATTCATCAGAGAAGTAATCTTATCACCGCCGAAAATTCTCATCAAATTATCTTCCAAAGAGAGGAAAAACCTTGTAGAACCAGGGTCACCCTGACGAGCAGCACGGCCTCTTAACTGGTTATCAATACGACGGGATTCGTGACGTTCTGTGCCGATAACGTGTAACCCGCCGGCTTCGACAACCTGTGCGTGTTCAGCCTTTGTAATAGCTGTTGCTTCCGCAAGCAACTCTGCTTTCTTTTGTTCAAAAAGCGGATTATCCGGTTCTATACCAAGTTCATCAAGTTTTTCTTTTGCCATATATTCAGCGTTACCGCCTAATAATATATCAGTACCGCGGCCGGCCATGTTTGTAGCAATTGTAACAGCCCCGACCCGGCCGGCCTGTGCAATAATATAAGCTTCTTTTTCGTGATGTTTAGCATTCAATACATTATGTTTTATGCCGATTTTATTTAACAAATGGGAAACGTACTCGGATTTTTCAATACTTATTGTCCCGACAAGAACCGGCCGGCCAAGTTTATGTTGGTATAGAATATCCTGAACAACGGCATCAAATTTTACCTTTTCTGTTTTGTAGATTACATCCGGGTAATTTATTCTGATATCGGGTTTGTTAGTCGGGATAACCGTAACTTCAAGGTTATAAATTTTTCCGAACTCAGCTTCCTCGGTCATCGCAGTACCTGTCATCCCGGCAAGTTTCGGATAAAGCCTGAACAAATTTTGGAAAGTGATACTTGCCAGAGTTTGGGTTTCGTCCTGAATTTGAACGCCTTCTTTAGCTTCGATAGCCTGATGAAGTCCGTCAGACCAGCGTCTGCCTTCCATCAAACGTCCGGTAAATTCATCAACAATCATTACTTCGTTATTTCTGACAACATAATCAGTATCCTTAATAAACAACTCTTTTGCTTTTAAAGCTTGCAAAAGATGGTGGGCATACTGGGTATTCAGGTCAAAAAGATCTTTAATCTGAAGTATTTCTTGGGCTCTGTCAATACCTTCTTCGGTTAGAATAATATTTTTATTTTTTTCATCAACTTCATAATCAATATCTTTTTTCAACTGCGGAGCAACTTTTGCCATCATCTTGTAAGTCTCGGCAGATTTTTCGAGCCTTCCGCTAATGATAAGCGGAGTTCTGGCTTCGTCGATCAAAATACTGTCGACTTCATCTATGATAGCGTAATTGTAAGGTCTTTGGACAAGTGCTTGCGGGCTTTGCGCCATATTATCCCTCAAGTAGTCAAAACCGAATTCGTTATTGGTTCCGTACGTAATATCGCAGTCATAAGCGGCTTTTTTAGCGGCAAAATCATCCATTGTCCGCCCGCCTGAAAGGATTACACCGACAGAGAGACCCAAAAACTTATAAATTTTTCCCATCCATTCGCTGTCACGCTTTGCGAGGTAATCATTAACCGTAATAACATGGACGCCTTTACCGGTAAGCGCATTAAGATAAGCCGGTAAAGTTGCAACAAGGGTTTTACCTTCACCGGTTCTCATCTCGGCGATATGCCCGTTATGGAGGAAGTATCCGCCAATAAGCTGAACATCAAAATGACGCATATTCAGAACTCTTTTCCCGGCTTCACGAACAGTTGCGAAAGCTTCCGGGAGAAGTTTATCCAGCGCTTCTTTTTCTAATTTTCTGTCAGTCTTAAAATCACTGGATGTCGGGCGCTTAGCCAGAATTTCTTTAAACTCGTCTGTTTTGGCTCTTAACTCTTCATCAGACATTGCTTCAAACTGTGGTTCAAGGGCGTTAATGTGGTCGATAATACCCATAATACTTTTAATTTTTCTCTCATTAGGGTCGCCCAATACTTTCATCAATAAATTTAGCATTATTAAATTGTCCTCTCCAAATTTGGTATTCTTATGTGAATATTTTACCATAGACATAGGAGAATTAACACGTCTTAAGGAAAAAATAATATTTCACGATAAGCAGCATGAAAAAACGGGAAGCAAAATCGCATAAATTAGAAATTCAAAAGCTCCGTAAGAGAAATATCAAACGCCTGAGCGAGTTTAAGTAAAGTAGTAATCTTGGCAACTGTTTGTGCCTTTTCAATCCGAATAACAGTTGACGGTTCCAAGCCGTTTAAATATGAAAGCCTTTCCAAAGTTAATTTTCTGGAGTTTCTAAGCTCCTTAATTCTCTTTCCAAGCCTTATAAGAAAATCATCATAACTATCATGCATATACACAATTTTATGCTAATCAATCCGGGATTTTTTGCGTATATGCAACAAGGTGTCACAGTTTTTTTATCGTATTCAGCAGGCTCCCTTTAGAAAAAATTCCAAAGAATACTCAAGGGAAACCCTATGAGTTTTGCATAAAACGGAAATATTTATCAAAGTTCAGGAAGGTGCTTCTTAACGGATACCTACATCTCGGTAAGTTTAACACTCTTTATTTCTTCCGCCAATGCTGGAGCAGTCAAATAGATATCCGTTTTACCTGTAACCATATCTACAGCCATATCATCTACTTTTCTGCAAATCCTATTTGCAGAACCGACAATCATTTTTGACTGCTTAATCATAGCTTCTTCATCAACAGAAAGAAAATCCGGAACGGAAGAACAATATTTTAATTCAGTTCTGATACGGTTTGCGGCTTCTTTGGGAGTAGCTGACTCCAGAATTATTGTCTGTAATTTTCTTACATCAAAATCCAGAGGGTAATTATATTTTTTAGACAATTCCTCCAGATAAGGTACTAATTTTGAATACTCATCTTTATAACTGAAAATAACTTTTCCGTCTTGAACAACTTCCCAAGATCTATCAAAATGCGCCCTGTTAAAAATAAATTCTATCATTTGTTCACATTTTGAATTCGGTGTATTGCAATGCGCCGCAGGAACAAGCCCTTTTTTATTCAAAAATTTCAAAAATGTTTTGTCAACATGATCTCCCCATCCAATAAGCATACCTTCCTCTTGTGCTTCGTATCCTAATTTTGTTATAATCTGTTTTGATACACTGTGAGGTTTTTGTGATGTTTCAATGACTTTTACCCCCCTTAAATCTTTAAACTCATCAATCAATTTTGCGTTCACAACTTTATATCTTCCTGCCGGAATTTCCTTATTTTGTCTGACAATCACTGTTCCAGGGGGGATTCTAACACTTCCGTGCGTAAACAAATCTACCGGGGTGCCTCCGACAAGATTTGGGATTTTCTTTAAAGGTATCATATACGAGTACTTAGAATCACTCCAGCTATATAAACCATTAAACCCGACAGCATGATTTAAACTGCCATGCAGACTATTTCTTGCACCTCTGGCACCATCTCCCTTAATTATCAAATCTCGCGCTGTCCGTAGAGAACCATCCTTTGGAAGATTATTCTCCATTCTGCAAAAAATAAGCCCATCCTCAAGAATTTCACCATTGCCATCTCTTAGTGAATGTTTTCTGGCAAATGAGAATAACGTAGCTGACCACAAATCCCCTTCAGTTTTTGCCTTATATCTTGCCTTATACCTTTCTATCTGCTTGGGAGAAAGTCTCACAACATGAGATTTTTGCCGTGCAGCATTTGAAGTTGTACGAAATAGATTAGCAATTTTTAACCAATTACTCATAACAAAATTCCCCTATATAATCCTTAATTATATAAAGTATTTTTTCAGGGGGAAATTGCTTACATTATTTATTATTGTAAAATAATATTTACCTATTTTTTGAAAATCGTCTGTTCTCTTTCAGGGCCCACGCTCACGATAGAAATCGGAACCCCGAGAAGTTCTTCTAATCTTCCGAGATACTCCTTTGCATTTTCAGGCAGCTTATCGTAATCCCTTATACCCGTCAAAGAAGTTTTCCATCCCTTATGAGTTTCATAAACCGGCTCGAGATATTTGTGCATAAATACATCTGTCGGATAAGATTTATAAATTTTCCCGTCACGGCGGTCTTTATAAGCCGTACAAACTTTTATCTCATCAAACTCATCAAACACATCTATTTTTGTAAGTGCAACAGTAGTTAATCCGCCGACAAGAACAGCATAACGCATAGTAACAGCATCAAACCAGCCGCATCTCCTAGGGCGCCCTGTCGTAACCCCGAATTCATGACCGACTTCTCTAATTCTGTCACCGATTTCATCCGTAAGCTCCGTTACAAAAGGCCCCTCACCTACACGCGTAACATAAGCCTTTGCAACTCCTACAACTTCATCAATCATCTTAGGGCCATACCCGCTTCCGGTACAAGCACCGCCGCCGATAGGGTTTGAACTTGTCACAAACGGATAAGTTCCGTAATCAACATCAAGCATAACCCCTTGAGCACCTTCAAATAGTATCGGTTTTTCTTTTGAATTTTCCAAAAGTTCCTGCCACTCAAAACATACATAAGGTTTGAAAATTTCCGCATACTTTTTACATAACCCTAAAACTTTCTCCTTAGAATATGGCTCCAGACCGTATACGTGCTGCAAAGTTTTATTCTTAACCGGCAAAATTACATCAAGTTTTTCGCTCAAAGTTTCTTCCGAATATAAGTCCTGAACCTTCAATCCAATTCTCGCATATTTATCAGTATAAGTAGGGCCAATCCCTTTTTTGGTTGTCCCGATTTTCCCTTTTTTCGCATTATCTTCGCTATACCCGTCAACCTCAGTGTGATAAGGCATCGTAATCGACGCAAGCGGACTGACTTTTAACCTTGAAACATCTATTCCGTCTTTAATTAAACCACTAACCTCTTCCTCAAAATACTCAGGCAAAATAACAGTTCCGGCACCAATTAAGCAGTCTTTATCACCATACAAAATCCCGGACGGAATAAGGTGAAACTTAAAAGTCTTATCGTTAACCACAACAGTATGACCGGCATTACATCCGCCCTGATACCTGATAATCAGATCAGCCTCCGCAGCAAGTAAATCAGTAATTTTAGCTTTTCCTTCATCTCCCCACTGAGCGCCTACTACAACTCTATTCATGTCCTTATCCCTTCTTTATATAGCTTCTTTACTAATCCATTTTATCACAAAAACAAAAATCAAAAAGGCTGACATAAGCCAGCCTTTAACTTGTGAGTAAATGTATTTTATAAGCCTGTTATCCTAAATAAGATAACATACCTGATTCAATTCTTGCCTGCTGCTCAGGGGTTACATATCTTGAGATAAGTTTCTGGTCATTTTCAGATAACCCTAATGCAGATACATCAACCTTTTTCCCTACGCCTAATGAGCCTAAAGCATAGTTAGACATAGCTTCCAAACTGCTTAATTCTGTTTCTTTTGTTCCTGTAAACTTTAATATCGCTTCGCTTTCTGCCTGCTTGGCAACCGCTAAATCCTGATTTTTAACTTTTGGTTGATATTGTGGTCCTTCTGTTCTTTTTCCGTAATTTCCATAATCAAATGTTGACATTTTTAATCTCCTTATATTTACTCACGTGTTTACTATCGACATTTTCTCTGTTAATCTTTAATGATTAACCCGAATTTTTTCCATATTCGTTACAATTATTTACATTATGCTTTATACCTCAAATCTTTTTCCTATAAATTAATTTTCTCTCGTACTTATATAAAGTATTTTTGTATTTAAAAATTGCCTAATTATTATATAAATATTACATATTTTGTAACAAATGTTTACATAGAAAGGAAACGGCACAATCTATCGGCTATTCAGAGAATATGCAAGATAGTTTAGCAGATAACATAGGATAAGAAGGGGGAACAATGAACACAATATTAGCAATAAAACTTACGGAACGAAATAACGACTCAGTGAAATTCCAGAAGATATTAACAGAACACGGCTGCCAAATAAGGACAAGAATAGGTTTACACAGCGGAACCGGAGAGGTCTGCACGCCTGCCGGAATAATTCTTTTGGATGTAACGGGAGATCCGGCCGCGCTTACAGACAAACTCAAACAATTCTGGGATGTAAAATCTATTGAATTTAATTAATAAAGCCTGATTTTAGTGCTATATATACAGCATTAGCTCTGTTTCCGGCATCCAATTTTCTGTATATAGTTGCAATTCGGGCTTTTACAGTATGTTCACTTATATAGAGTTTGCGGCTAATCTTTACATTATTTAGCCCAAGCGCAACATGCTCCAATATTTTACACTCATAATCCGTTAACAGTTCCTTGTCTTTTTTGATTGCATTTCTGCCAAAATCGTTATGAACAACCGATTTTTTAGAAACAGATTCAACTTTTTTATTATTCATACTCTCCCCTTTCATATATATCTATTATCATACGGATAATTCATTTTTAAAGTAGATGTATTAATAATAATTCCGAATGTAATATTTTGTTACATTTAAAATTTATATAAAAAAGATATGTGTTATATCGCAGACAGGACAATGTTTTCTCGGATTTGCTACCGGATTGATAAGAACTCAAAAAAATAGCCGAATGGATATTAATTTTCTTAATCATTTATATTAAATATAGTAATAAAACTTAACAATAGTAACAAAATTTAACTTACGCGCTTCATTTTTGTTTCAAAGAGACGGCAAAAACTCATTTACATGACAATTAGTTGTAAGAGCCGCACAAAAAAACGAAATAAATTAAATCTGTTTTGCTTTTTTTAGAAGCAGGGAGGACGAACTTACGCTTTGCCCTCCCTACAGTAAGTACCGGATTTACCACGGATAATCTGAGCCGGTGTCCCATCCGTTTAAAATAATCAAGGCCGAACAAGCTGAAGCTGAAGATTTTTTTGCTTTTTTAGAACAACTCGCCTCTAAAGATGCACGATCAAACGTTGATCCAAAGCTTTCATTAACAATATCTCCACTTTCATTAGTGGTGTTATACGCGTTACGAAAACCATAAGGCTGAAAACCATACACCGGTTGAATTGAAAAGGTAAATAAATCCTTTCCTGTCTGCTGCGGTGGTTTAAGACCGTTTAGATCTATATGAACTAAGATAACTTTATTAAATGAATCTGGTTTATACAAATGAACCATTACGCCATCTGAAAGAACTAAATAATAGAAATCATTTGGCATTGTGGTAATTACTCCTTCCACCGCTTTACCGGTATATAGATTATAATATTTTAAATTTAAATCAGTAAATTCTCCTTCTTTGATAACATTTAGTTCATCTTTTAAGTATGTCTCATAAAAAGTTTTGGCATCTGTTCCATAATTCCAGTAAGCTGCATCTCCATGTTTTGTTTCTGCTAACTTTACAGCCTGATTCATCAAGCTGTAAGTCTTTTTTAATTGGGATACCATCTGCTTCTTTTGGTGATTTTGTATTAACGTCGGCAAAGTCATTGCGGCTACAACACCGATTATGCCCAGGGTTATTAGAACCTCAGCGAGGGTAAATGCAACCTTACGAGGCGAGAGGTAGAATGGCGAAAAAACCTCTGCCAGAGTAAATGCGGCCTTGCGGGGGGCGCGGTTCCCTCTTACATAACGCTTTAATTTGTCAGATAAAACTTTACTAATTGT
>CALUYR010000074.1 GCA_944325045.1 Candidatus Gastranaerophilales bacterium | reverse complement strand
TGCTACATAATTTAGACAAAAAAAATAGTCTTGATTTGGCATCTAATAGTCTTTTATATAAGTTATCTTATTTGCAGGAAAAAGCAGCAGCAAAACGTCAGGCGCTTGAACCGCAAAGCAGCAAATTAGACGTTATGGCTTAATTATCTACGTTAACTTTTGTAACAATTTTTTCTGTAAAAGCAATACAAAATATTCAGCAAATTTCTAATTTGCATAAAGGATAGTCAAATTATTTATGCAAATAAAAAAAAATATATACATTCCCCTCATAAATCAAAATAATTATCCTCCAAAAAACACTGCTGTTAACCAAAATACCAAGCAGCAGTGTTTTTTCTATATGCAGCAGCCCGCAACAGGAATTAATTATTTTACAGGAAATATTACAAACAGCGGCTCAAGCGGCTTAGCTGCTAACGAATTTGAAGAAGAAAAGAATAACATAAGGAAGCTTTGTAAAATAATTGAAGAAGAGGAAGAGCTGGATTTAAGCAGGATATTAAAAGTATTGAACAAAGACAACATTTTTCTTGCAAAAAAATTATTAGAAGATGATACATTTCCAAGGCATGAAGTGTACCCAATAGTCTTAAACACAAATAAATGTAACTTAAGTTTATCTGAAAAATTATGTGAAGATAACAAAGTTCCGCGTTATCTGGTTTCACAAATTCTTAAGTCAACAACAAAAGAAAATCTTAACTTGGCCGAAGCAATGTATTTAACGGAAAATTTTCCTTTAATAATGATTCCGAGCCTTTTAAACAATACCGAAGGAGAAAAAAACAATTTCAGGGATCAGGAAATTAAAGGGCTTCCATACTTTGCAAAGATGTACAGACAATGCATGAAAAATCCTGGTATGTATATAAATTCAAACGGAAGCGGCTCAAACGATGCGCATGAAACAATTTATCAATTTTTTTCAGGATATGGAAGAGAAATCCTTAAACTTGCCAGTCTGCAAGACAATGAACTTAATGATATACTTTTGAGAAAACGCATTGCAGATATGAAGGATTCTTTAAAAATAATAGATCGTTTTTTACCTGCACATCTGGAAATAATAAGAAAAGGGTTAAAGTGTAAAAATCCTTCAGGCAAAACGCTTACACCTCCGGAGAAAGCTGAATTAATCGAAATTGTAAATGATTACAAACTTCTCCATAAAGGTTACAATGACCTGGAAAGCGAAATTAACAACGGAGTCATTGATATTAAAGCAATAAAAAAGAATATTATCTATGACATATTTCAAACTAGCGTCTACAACAACACTGAACTTAATTTGCATAATTTGATTCCGGATGACAAGCTCCTAAGCTGGGATTTAAACTTTGCCTACCTTTTAGCTCCACAGTTAAAAAAAGATAATAATGAAATATCTGCAGTTATAAAACTTGCAAACCAGAATCGGGATTTTAAAATAATATTACTTGATCCCAAAGAAAAAATTAGTCAAATAAATTTACTAACAAAAGAAAAATTTGAAAAGATCGGATTAAATTATGAAAAATGGCTAAATCCCAATAATATGATAAGACTTAAAACAGCAGACCAAAACGTATCTAAAACACACAGAATTGCCGAGCAATTTTGCATGAATGTTAACGAGCTTCTTAGTACTCCGGCAAAAAACTTTATTAACAAAAAATATTACGAATATATCGAAAAAGACGGCTTTAAGCTTCCATCCGAAATAGTCCAAAATAAATCGAAACTTAAAACTTTTATGAAAAACTTTAACACATCACTGGCACAGGTATGGAGACGGGCTGAATCCAACGCAGAAAATCCTGAACCGAAAAAAAGAAGTATGGCACTAAATACACTTACTATCAAAGACCATATTGATGAATTGATTAATGGAGCGACAAATATATCTGACAACAAAGAGATACAATCAGTTGAGCTAACAGTTAAAATGTGGGATAGATTTCCGCAGCACGACTTATTTCAAGGGAACTATTCCTCCTGCTGCATAGGAATGAATAGATCCAACGCAGCAGCAATGTGTACTTACCTGACGAATACTACATTTAATATGATTGAGCTGATTGATAATACCACAGGAAAAACTATTGGAAACGCTTTATGCTATTACATAAAAACAAAAGACAAACCGGCGTTGGTCATTGATAATATAGAAATTAACAACAGCTTTTTGCCATCAGAATTGATTTGCAAACAAATTCGAACAGTTATAGCAGAATACGCAAAAAATATAAACAAAGAAGTTTGCGGAGATAGAAATATTCCTATATACTTGGGAGATCAAAATAACGATGTACCTACCGGGGATTTGAAAAGAGTCAAAATAGAAAACTCAGAAATTTTGGGACAGGTATGCCTTAACGGGAATGAACAAATTTACCTGGATGCGCTGGACGGATGGAATCCCGGCTGCGATATAGGTAAAGATATCGAATTTAAAAATATGTTACAGCTCAATTAACTACAAACTAAAAAGCTTTTTAACAATAGGATAAGACAAAATTGCGGGTATCGCGGAGACAACAAGCAGAACAGGCATAATTCCTTTAGCCTGGGCAACAAAACCGATCATAGTCATAGCAATTGCAACTACCCCCCATGAAAAACCGTTTATAAATCCGCCGATAATACTTTTGTACTCAGGAAGAACACTCTGTGCCATAACCATAGTTACAGGCACAGCCATCCACTGAATTAAACCCATAAGAATAAACGTACATAACGCAAAAACCGGAAATGCTTTATATGTAAGCATAAATAATATCATCATAGGGAAAGTAAGCATCATTGAAAAATAAAATACGTTTTCAGTGCCGACTTTATTCTCGAACTTTCTGCTGATAAAAGCACCGATTCCACCAGCAAAATTAAATGCAAACAATGCAAATCCAATATAGAAAGGATCATACCCCATATCCTTCCACAAAAACGGAAGCAGGATACAGGAAGATGTCGTAACTAATGTTTTTAACATCGCAATCACATTGAGAAGATTTAATTTTCTGTTAGTAAGTATAGTTTTAAAAGTTTCAATAAAATCCTTATGAGATTTATTGGCAGAAATATGGCTGGTTTTAGGAACAAACAAAAACATAATCAAAGCCGTAAAAATACCTAAAAAGGCTAAAAACGGCATTTTGTTGAGGCCTAAAAATTGTGTAACCCCGGAAGAAACAACAGGCCCCAGCGCAAAACCTAAAGTACCGCAGCCCATAAAAATTCCCATATACTTTGAAACATTTTCGGGTTTAGCGAATTTTACGACAAACCCCAATGCCTGAGGATGAAACAGGCTCGATCCCAAGCTTCCTAATATTACAAACAAAATTAACGGGAAAATACTTCTTGCGCTTGGAGCCAACGAAATGAATACTGAAGTTGACAAAAGCCCCCAGAATATGAAACTTCTTTTTCTTATGTTATCAGCAAAAAATCCGAAAACAGGCTGTAAAAGAGATGCACAAATATGCGATAAACTTAAAACAATAGTTGCTGCAGCCATTGTAATCCCAAGCTTAGCCGCGACAAAAGGCATTATGGGGTTAAGCATTCCGGTATAAATATCATTAACAAAATGCGCTGCATTCAGCCAAATTTGGGGTCGTTTTTCGTTTAACATATCCATACAAAAATTTTATCACAAAAAAATAATTCTCAAGAATGATGAAAAAAAGTAAAAATAGCTTATAATAAAAATAAGCATAATTGGCGAGGAATTATGGTAAGGATTAAAAGATATGCATTTACGCTGGCTGAAACAATTATAGTAATCGGCCTTCTTGGTATAGTTGCAGCAATGACTGTACCGCAGGTTGCTGCACATTACAGAGATAAAGTTTACAAAACCAATTATGACGTAGCTGTATCCAAATTCAGCCAGGCAATAGATAGCATGTACGCCAACGATTCTATCAACAGCTTTAGCGGAACAGAGGATTTTGTTAAAGAACTGCAAAAACAGATGAAAGTAGTAAAAGTCTGCAGCAATAATGAATTAGACAAATGTTTTCCGCAGGGAGTAAGGTTAGGTCAAAACAGTTATCAGTTTAATTCGGAATTTGATATGTGCTCAAGCAGCTTTTTGGCAAGAGCAAACAGAATTATGAACCCGCCCAAAGACGGTTCGGAAGTTGCAGGGATGCTGGGAGACAGCGGGCTTGCGGATATTCCTATGATGATGGGCTTTAACGAATACGACGCAACCGGAGTTGTTCTTGCTGATGGCACGGCAATGTTAATTACTTTTAACCCGAACTGCAAAAACAATGATAATGATATTTTCAGAGATGTTCCTAATATAAATATTCCAAAGAATAAATCTATTAAACAATGCGCAGCGGCTATTATTGACGTTAATTCCATAAATCCTCCAAATGAATTCGGGCATGATATTTTTTACTATAATATCAATGCCTGCAATGCACTTTACTAATAAACTTTTCCATGTTTTTTAAATTAAACGGGCCGCCCAAAATTGAGAGGCCCGCCTGATTAATTAATAAGATCAAATATCTTAGACTTTATCAAAAACGAGTTCGTCGTTTTTCACGTCAATTCTTAATCTGTCTCCGCGGAGGAACTTTTGTTTAAGGATTTCTTTAGACAGAGGATTTTCGACCATCTGTCTTATAACCCTTTTAAGCGGTCTTGCGCCGTAAACAGGGTTAAATCCTCGTGTTGCAAGGAGTTCTTTTGCATCATCGGAAATTTCAAGATCAATTTCCTGATCCTTAAGCAGCCTTCTCAGGTAATCCATTTGGATATCAACAATTGAGGATAACTGCTGTAAAGTAAGCGCCTTAAAGAAAATTGTTTCATCAATTCTGTTCAAAAATTCAGGTTTAAACCTGCTTCTCAGAACCTCAAGAACTTTTTCTTTAGTTGCTTCAAAATCAGAGGCCGAGCCGAGAGACTTCAGGGAATCTTCAAGGATAATATCACTACCGATATTAGAAGTCATAATAATCAGTGTATTTTTGAAATCAACAGTTCTGCCTTTTGAATCTGTCAAACGCCCGTCATCAAAAATTTGAAGCATAATGTTAAACACATCCGGATGAGCTTTTTCTATTTCGTCGAAAAGAACAACCGAATAAGGTTTACGTCTGACAGCCTCTGTAAGCTGTCCGCCTTCGTCATATCCAACATATCCGGGAGGTGCGCCGACAAGCCTTGATACATTATGTTTTTCCATATACTCAGACATATCAATTCTGATTAAGGCATCCTCATCGTTAAACATAAACTCTGCTAAGGACTTAGCAAGTTCAGTTTTACCGACCCCGGTAGGCCCAAGGAATAAAAATGTACCTATAGGACGTTTAGGGTCTTTCAAGCCGGAACGTGCACGTCTGATTGCGTCTGAAACGGTTTCAACAGCCTCATCCTGCCCAACAAGACGCTTGTGAAGAATTTCTTCCATATTAAGAAGTTTCTGTTTTTCGCTTTCAACAAGTTTTGAAACCGGAATGCCGGTCCATTTGCTAACAACGTTTGCAATATCTTCTTCATCTATTTCTTCTTTCAAAAGCCGGTTAGAAGTTTTTTCCTGATTTTGAACAGTTTTCAACTGTTTTTGTAAATCAAGAAGTTTTCCGTACTTAAGTTCTGCAGCTGTTTGCAAGTCTGTATTTCTTTCAGCCTCTTCAATCTGCATTTGAACTTTCTGAATTTCCTCTTTAATACCTGCTTCACCGGTGATTGAAGCCTTTTCAGCTTCCCACTGAACTTTAAGTTTGGAAATTTTTTCTTCAAGCTCGTTAATTTGTTTTGAAAGATCAGCAATTTTAGCCTGCGATTCTTCTGATGTTTCTTTTTTAAGCGCTTCTCTTTCGATTTCAAGCTGAATTTTCTGCCTCATAAGCGTATCTATTTCTTCTGGCATAGAATCAATTTCAATTCTAAGAGAAGAAGCAGCCTCATCAATAAGATCAATTGCTTTATCAGGAAGGAAACGATCGGTAATATAACGATCGGAAAGTTTTGCAGCCTGAATTAGTGCGCTGTCAAGAATACGTATCCCGTGGTGAACCTCATATTTTTCTTTTAAGCCTCTTAAAATACTAATGGTATCTTCAACAGAAGGTTCACCGACCAGAACCGGCTGGAAACGTCTTTCAAGCGCCGGATCCTTTTCAATATATTTTCGATATTCATTAATCGTTGTAGCACCGATAGTTCTTAAAACACCTCTTGCAAGCATAGGTTTAAGTAGGTTGCCGGCATCCATAGAACCTTCTGTCGCACCGGCACCGACAACGGTATGAAGTTCATCGATAAACATTACGATAGCACCGTTTGAATCCTCAACTTCTTTTAATACAGCTTTCAAACGCTCCTCAAACTCGCCTCTGAACTTTGCTCCAGCAACAAGTGCTCCCATATCAAGAGCAACAAGTTTAACATCTTTTAAGCTTTCTGGAACATCTCCGCGGATTATACGCTGAGCCAATCCCTCAACAATAGCTGTTTTACCGACACCGGGTTCACCTATAAGTACAGGGTTGTTTTTTGTTCTTCTGTTAAGAACCTGGATTATCCGCCGAACCTCTTCGTCCCGGCCGATAACCGGATCTAACTTCCCTTTTCTGGCTCGATCTGTTAAATCTGTTGAATATTTTTCAAGAGCCTTCATATTCTCTTCTGCATTTTTATTGTCCACTTTTTTGTTACCTCTTATTTTTTTCATTGCGTTAAGGATAGAATTATAGCTTACACCTGCTTCTTTAAGAATGTTTTGGATATTTGAATTGTCGAGCAAGACCATGGCAAGCAATATTGTTTCTATCCCGACATAATCATCTTTTAATTTTTCGGCCTCACCAACTGCCAGGTCAAGCAGTCTGTAAGTTTGTGTTGACAAAAACAACTGCTGGGGATTTGGAGGGCCGGAAATTGTCGGAAAACTTTTCACAGCTGCCACTACCTTATTTATAAAACTCTGGTTAAGCAGCTTAAGCTCCGTTAAATAATCTTTAATTATTCCGTCATCTTTAACCATTGCAAGCATAATATGTTCTGGCTGCAACTCTGAATTTTTGTATTCATTCATAATCGCGCTTGCAGATGATAAAATCTCCTGGGTATAATTCGTAAACTTGTTAAAATCTGCCATATAACATCAACTCCGTTCTTAAAGTTGTTCCGCCGAAGCTTGCCGGCAAAGGTTTGCCTTATATGCGGCTGCGGACAGAACCTTAACTTATATAACTATTTTAACGTTAATTTCAAAAAAGTCTTATTAAATTAATCTTTAATTAATTATTTCGCTTTTGAATAATCAGATCATACCCCATAATTTCACAAATTAATTTAAGCTCCTTAAAAGTTAAATGCTCACGCTTTAATTTACAAGAAAAATTTGAAGCCTTAGTATCCTTGCCAAGTTTTTCATTTAGCCTGTCATTTAAAACTTTTTGCAGCATATACTCTTTATTCAAAAGGTATTTCACAAGCTGAAAGTCATCTAAATCGTTAATTATCATATAAATAATTATATAATCTTGACTTATACATACAAAAATGTTATACTGGATTATAAATAATCAATCTAATTTGATTATTATCAATCAAATTTAAAAAAGTCTGGAGGAAAATATGAATTTAGAAGCTTTTTCAAAACATAACTACTTGCCTAAAAAGTGTGCATTTACTTTGGCAGAGGTTTTGATAACACTTGGAATAATAGGCATAGTGGCAGCAATGACAATGCCAACACTGCTTGCAAACTACAGAAAAAAACAAACAGTAACACAGTTGAAAAAAGCATACTCTGAAATCCAACAGGCACTAAAATTATCTGAAGCACAAAACGGAGAGCTATCCGGCTGGTCGTTTGATAGTACCCAAGCATCAAGGGAAAAATTTGCTAATGAATATTTCATGAAGTACTTTAAAATAATAAAAAAATGTATGCCATCCAGTGAAGAATGCTTTAGTGATCTAAGAAATATAAATGGAACAGCAGTAACTTGGAACATTATCCCTTCTTCCATATACTCATTTATAACTGCAAGTGGATACAGCATACTTTTTTGGACACACGCCGGTGGTAACGGGGGATGGGTTTATGTAGATATTGATGGGCCCCAAAAAGGAGAAGGAAGGTACGGAAAAGATATCTTTCCATTTATAATGCAATTTGATGAAAACTTTAATATTAACGGACTTGAAACTAACAAAGTTGTAGAAAAAGTTGGAGTTTTCCCGTTAGGAATCGGGCTTAAAAACTCACCGACAAGAGAAAATTTAAAAACCGGCGGAGGAGAAAATATCCCTCAAGGTTTAAGGAACATGGGATGCAGCAAAGATGGAGGAACTGCCGCAGGAGCACTATGCGGCGCGCTGATAATGTCGGATGGTTGGGAAATTAAAGATGATTACCCGTGGTAAATTTTTATTTTTATAATAATTTGCAACCTGATATTTTTTTTGATAATATTTAAGCATAGGGATATACAATAAATAAGAGGAAAAATTATGTCAGGACACTCAAAATGGTCAACCATTAAACATAAAAAAGCTAAAGTTGACTCACAACGTGCTGTTGTGTTTCAAAAATATTCAAGAGAATTAATAGTATCAGCAAG
>CALUYR010000073.1 GCA_944325045.1 Candidatus Gastranaerophilales bacterium | reverse complement strand
AAGGAAATAATAAATGATTACGAAAGGTATTAGAGGCGCAATCACTGTTGATGAAAATACTCCTGAGGCGATAAAACAAGCCACCGTTGAATTAATGCAACTTTTGATTAAAAAAAATTCAATTATTGAAAAACATATTTCCCATATAATTTTCACTGTCACAAGTGATCTTGATGCCGCTTACCCTGCAAAATTTGTACGCAGTGAGCTTAATTGGAACAATACTGCAATGATTTGTCTGCCGGAGCTGCAAATTGAAAATTCCCTCAAAATGTGCATTCGCGTTATGATTATCATGAATTGCCTTGATAACTTTGTTCCCAAATATGTCTACCTAAAAGGCGCTGAAAATTTACGACAATCATAAGTTTTAATAATTTTAAGCAAAAAAAAACTCTATCTTTTGATAGAGCTTGGAATCTTTTTCGATTCCTCGTGTGTAGAAGGTTAGTGTGTAGTAGTAGGTAGTGTAGTTAGTGTGTTATATCTCGTGTTTATTTAATTCGTTATTGCTTACATTTATATAAAGTATTTTTTCAGTATATAATTGCTATATCTTATACATTTTGTTACAAAACTTAATAATACAGTAAAAAATGCCGGGATATTACAAAATACAACAAATGGCAAAAATATTAAAAATAATATAAATAATCAAAAAAAAATACTTTTAAGTTCTACAAATTCAGAAAATTTATGAAAAAAATTTTATTTTTAAATACAAAACAACAAAAAAGAGAAAAGCCTAATACACCTTAATTAATTCTTAATATCATAAACTATTGACCTTTTGGCAAAAAAGTATTCTAATAGAAAGATAATTAAAAAAAATAAATAAATGAAAGAGGGATATTATGAAAGAATTTATGCACACAAGACTGGACAACAAACAATTCAGCGATGACGAGATAAAGAAGCTGATAAAGGAATATAATATCAAGTTTATAAAACTTCAATTTGTAGACATAAACGGCCAGGTAAAAAACATGACAATCCCGTCAGAACACATTGACAAAGCGCTTGACAACGAGATTATGCTGGACGGATCATCTATTAAAGGTTTCAGAAGCATAGAAACATCAGACATGTTTTTCCATCCGGATAAGAATACGTTTCAAATATTACCTTGGAGAGAGCAGAGCGGAATACATTCAGCAAGATTAATATGCGACATCTACAATGCAGACGGAACACCATTTGAAGGCTGTCCGCGGTGTAACCTCAAAAGGATAATGAAAGAAGCCGAAAAAATGGGATTTTCAATGAACATGGGGCCGGAAGCGGAATTTTTCCTCTTTGCAAAAGATAAGGACGGGAAAGTAACAACAACAACCCAGGATAGAGCCGGCTATTATGACGTAGGGCCTGAAGATTTGGGGGAAGATGTAAGATCCGATATCGTATTAACATTACAAGAAATGGGATTTGACATTGAAGCGTCACACCACGAAGTTGCCGACGGGCAGCACGAAGTTGACTTTAGATATGCAGATATACTAACAACGGCGGATAATGTTGCAACATTCAAAATTGCGGTTAAAGCAATAGCAGCGAAGCATAATCTTCACGCTACATTTATGCCAAAACCGATATACGGGATTAACGGTTCAGGAATGCACTGTAATGTGTCACTTTTCAAAGACGGGAAAAATGCATTTTACGATCCTAAAGCGGAATATGAATTATCAGATACCGCAAAATACGCAATCGGGGGTATGCTTAAACACGTAAAAAGTATAACTGCAATTTTAAACCCGACAGTTAACAGCTATAAACGGCTTGTACCGGGTTATGAAGCACCGGTCTATCTTGCCTGGTCGCTTGCAAACAGAAGTGCATTACTGAGAGTTCCGGCAAAACGCGGGAACTCAACAAGGGTCGAGCTCAGATCACCGGATCCGGCATGCAACCCGTATTTGGCATTTGCGGCAATTCTTGAGGCCTGCCTTGACGGGGTCAGAAACAAAATTGAACCGCCGGCACCTGTTGAAAGCAATATTTATAAATTAACAACCAAAGAACGGAAAAAACAAAGAATAGATTCTCTCCCGGGAAGTCTTGCAGAGGCGCTTGAACATCTGGATAAATCACTTGTAGGACGCGCAGCGCTCGGTGAACACGCGTTTAATGAATTTATGTCAGCTAAACGCAAAGAGTGGGATTCTTTTAGAACTTACGTATCACAATGGGAAATTGACAGATATCTTGAAAGATATTAATAATTTTTTCGGATTTATTGAAGCGGCGGCTGGAAATTTCCAGCCGCCGCTTCTTACAGCAAAATAATCCATCTACAACCACGGATAATCATCAGGAATTTTCCAGCCGTTTTGCTGTATAAGCGCAGCACAACGCCAACGCCTGCCAATTTCGCTGCTATAACAACCGGCCTTTGAAACTTCAAAAGGATCTCGTGAATAAATAGGTTCAATACGCTGCTTATCCGGCTCATACAAAAATAAAAAACTATTCCTACCGTCATACTCACCATAAGTACATTTTGAATAATTCAGACAAAAGAATATATATAAGTTAGAGTTAGTCATACCAGTACCTTCCTGAGGTGTAGACATATAACTGTTAAAACCGCTTCCGTCAAGAAAAGCCACACGATAATAATCTCCACTTATATCTGCCCCTTCTTCTTTTATAATCTTAATATATTTTGTTAGATAAGTTTTGTACCAATTTTCAATATACACAGCATTCTGTGCACCTTCGTTATATTGATTTTCAAAAGGGATTTCACCATACTCGGCGATTGCCATTTTTACAGCCTGGTTCATAATAGAATAAAACTTTTCAAGCTTAACTTCAACAACATTTCTTTTATATTTAGAAATAAGTGTAGGTAAAGTCATAGCAGCAACAACACCGATTATGCCAAGAGTGATTAGAACCTCTGCCAGAGTAAATGCGGCCTTACAGATGGCGAGGCCACCTCTTACATGACGCTGCGCTGTGTGAGACGCTGAGGTTATATTCTTGGTGTTTTCAGGGGATACTATAATATTACGGTGGTTTGATCCTGAAACATGTCTTGGATTATTCAGGCTGGCGGAAAACTGAACGTTTCCAGCCACCTCTCGGGTATTGCTTTCTTTTTGGGGGACGTAGTCCCCTCTCACATGACGCTTCGCTGTGTGAAACGCAAAGGGTATATTGTTGACGTTTTCTGGCGACGGTATAATGTTTCGGGGGCTAGATCCTGAAACAAGTTCAGGATGACATGGGGTTAAAGTAGCTTGGGGCTCTAACATTGACTCATTAGGTGCAAACACTTGTCTCCCTTGAGGTTCGTTCCCCCCCCCCCCCGTATGCATTGCTATACTTGGCTTTTCCATGTTTTTACCTCCTTTTTTTCTACATTATAAACTATTTTTTTACTTTTGCAAGGGGGTGGACATAGTCCACTTTTACATAACGTTTTGCCGGGTGGAATGCATAGGTTATACTATTGATATAAGTTTCATTGGGCATACATGATAAACTGCCAAGAACAAGTTTTTATGATAAAATATCATCAGGGAACAATAATATGACTATTAAGGAATGGATTTTTAACAAAAATGTTGATAAAGAAAAGTCTTTAGTAAAAAGACTTCTACATGCCAGAGGAATTGAAACAGATGAAGATATCAAAGAATTTTTAAACCCTCTGGAAATGCAGCTGACTCATCCAAAAGCTTTTTGCGATATGGAAAAAAGTGTCCGGCGGATTTCCACTGCGATTGAAAATAGGGAAAAAATCGTAATATATGGAGATTTTGATGCTGATGGAGTTACTTCAACATCTTTATTATATAAAACATTAAGTTATCTTGGAGCTAACGTAAGCTATTTTATCCCCGATCGTGAAAAAGAAGGCCACGGCTTTGATACAAAAGCACTAATAAAACTAATGACTGCACTAAAACCAAAAGTAATAATATCAGTTGATTGCGGCATAAGCAATGTTGAAGAAGTAAATTTTATAAAAAGCTTTAAAATAGATGTAATAATAACCGACCACCACGAAGCACCGGAAAAATTACCGGAAGCATACGCGATTATTAACCCCAAAGCCCCGAACGCTTTGGATGAAAATCTTTCAGCAAAACAAATCCGCTATCTTTCAGCACTTGCCGGCGTAGGAGTAGCATTCAAGTTGGCACAGGCACTTTTAGAGAAATATAACAAATTAGAATATATATCATCAATTCTGCCGTTTGCAGCAGTCGGCACAGTCGCGGATGTAGTGCCGCTTATAGGAGAAAACCGTTATATAGTGACCAAAGGTCTTGAATTAATTTCAGCAGGCAAGCATTACGGACTGAACCGGCTTATTGAATCTGCCGGTTACAGTACTGAAAAAGGTCTGACTGCAGAAACAATAGCATTCGGGGTTGCCCCAAGAATCAACGCTTCCGGCAGACTTGATACTGTTGATGCCGCCGTCAAACTTCTGATCTCTGAAAATCCGCAAGAAATTGAAATGGCAATAATAAATCTTAATGAATTTAATAAAGTCCGCCAGGCGCTGTGCCAGGAAACATTTGAACAAGCTGATGAAATGGTAAAAAAAGAAGGTAACAGAAATCCGGCAATAATACTTTTTAATTCAAAATGGCATGTGGGTATAATAGGTATTGTTGCCTCCAAACTTGTTGAAAAATATTATAAACCTGCATTTTTAATGACATATTCAGAAGAAACCAAACAAATAAAGTGTTCTGCCAGAAGTATCGAAGGAATACACTTGTATGAAGTTATAAACGAAATAGGCAGCCTTCTTGACGGCTACGGCGGACATTCTCTTGCAGCAGGGCTTTCGTTTACGCCTGAAAAAACACCGTTTAAGAGTGTAAAAGACCAGCTTAACCGAATAGTAAAAGAAATAACTAACGGTAAAGATTTAAAGCCTTTTATAAACATAGATCTTGAAGTTTCTCCGGAAGAGATAAATGTAGAATTGGTAACGGAATTATCTAAAATGGAACCTTTCGGGGCGTCAAACCCAAGTCCGATATTTGCCTTAAATAACTGCACCCTGAAGCAAAAAAGACTGATGGGAGAAAACAAGAATCATTTACGCTTAACCCTGGAAGCCGGCGAAGAAGAATTCACAGCTATACGCTGGCAGGCAGGAGATATCTCTCTGACACCGCCTGATACATTTGATCTTGCATTTCATCCCCAAATTAACGAATTTAACGGCAACACCAGTGTACAACTCATAATTGATGACATACATTCTCCTTACCTTAAAGAAGAGGAAGAAGAACAGGCTGCCGGAATAAAAATTTACGATCACAGAAAAAAAACCGGAATATTAGAACAGGTAAATGATTACCTGCGCGATACAAAGCTTAATATCAAAATTTTTGCAGAAAATAAACAAATCCGTGATGAATTATTGCCTTACAAAGAGATAAGCAGCAGGATAATTTCCAGAACAAACACAGATCACTGCGATGCATTAATGTTTTTCGATTACCCGGCTGAGAGGGAAACTTTTGAAGGAATTATTCAAAACGCTTCACCACAAGCAATACATCTGATGAATTACCACATAAAATATTTTGATGACAAGGAGTTTTTAAAAACAATAACAGGCATGATTAAATTTGCCTGCAACAACAACTCCGGGAAAATTGACCTTGTCAGGTGCGCAAGCTTTCTTGGCAAGTCAGTAAAGGTTATTACAATGTTCCTTGATTTGCTTGAAACACACAAAATTATAAACGTAAAAGAAAAACAGGCAGATTATTACATAGTTGAATTAAATCCACACGATAATATTTCTTCAGTACTAAATACACCTGCCTATGAAGAAATTCTTAACGTTGCCGAAGAGTGTGAACTTTTTCAAAAAATGCTGCTGGAAGATGATCTTAATGATATTGACAATATCTGTAAAATGATAATATAATTGAGGAAAATAGGAGAGTATCTATGCAAAAGAGCAATAACACAAGATTAACAATATTAACTATATTAACAATTCTGTCAGCAGGTCTGTTTGTTTTAACAATAATTCCAAACTCACCTTTCATTGAAAAAAATTATTGTATGGACACCGAAAAAGCAAAAGCAATGAGTGCTTCAACTGACATAAATGCAAAAAATAAGTTTATCGAAAAACGCAACAACCAATGTAAAGATCTGCTCAAAGGCGCCCAAAAACCTAAAGATGTTTACCAGCAGCTTGACAATTGCGCGCTTTTGGATTCGGCTGTAGATGCCTCAAATCAGTATATTGCACTGAAACAAGGCAACTCATCCGCAATCAAAGCCCAAATCAATGATATGGAAAAAGTTGTTGATGCGTTTTCATACTGCCCTCAATACGGCGATGTTGTTAAAGCTTTGAAAAATACCAAAACATCTGCCGGGAAATAAAATAAAAATTAATTAGATAAAATTAGATAAAAAAATAAGGCAGCATTCTCTGCCTTATTTTTGTGCTTTAAATAATAAATATTTATTTAAACATAAGATTTATTGCAATTTTTGTAAACTTTCTGTTATATTTGTAGTATAAAACTTGCAATAAATTAATTTATTAAGTATTATAAGTACACTTATTGGTATAAGTTTGTAAAAAAACTTAAACATTACCCGAAAAAATAGCAATAAGTAAAACCCAAAATTTTTAATAAATGTATAAATGTGTAGTTAGTTATGAATAATGTAAAGTAGGGATATGTCAGTAAAAGCAATCACTGCGGCTGAAGTCAACGCCGCTAAAAGCAGAAAACAAAACAATAATCTTAAAAACGACCGAAACAAAAATCAGTCCTCCCCGTCATTTCAGGGATTAGCAAACATTCCGATTGCAATAGCCGATGCAATAAATAATGGAGGTTTTGCATTTTCATTTATTGCCCAGGATGGATTTGGCATGGCGTTTCCTCGTGTATTAGAAGGTATTAACCGCCGTGAACGCAATCCTGAAACAGGAAAAAAAGAAGGGCCTTACAACTGGGCATTTGCAAGAAGAGAAGGGATCCGTGAAATTTTAAGCGGCCCAAGCGCTTTTATTATTCCTGCAATAATCCTGAAATTTGTGAAAAAATATTCAGGTCAGGCAAATAATGTTCCGGTTAATATGATCCAGGGACTTGGACAAAACTTCCTGAACTACGCAGCAGATAATGCCGCAACACTTGATGACGTTGTTAAAACACGTCAGGAATTTTATGAGAGTGTATTTAAAAACGTACTTAATACAACGCTTAACGGCCAAATGCCTGAAAAAGAACTCAATGAACTGGCTAAAACTTATATGCAACGGGCAATAGAGATTGAATCAGCAAAAGATAACAAAAAATCTTTATGGAAAAAGATTACCGGAGCTAAAGTTGAAGGTTCACCTGAAGATTTAACCGAAAGTCTGCTTAGAGACTTCATGTCATTAAAGAAAAAATATCTCGACGCTTCCGTAAATGAAACATCAGCCGCAATGGTTGTAAATCCGGAAAAAATCGGCAAATACGGCATAGAAATTACGGAAAAAGATACAGACGGCGTAGGCTTCAAAAAATTATTGAAAACAATGACCGACTTTACCGATGACGTAATTGAATCAACCGGTAAAGCAATGAAAAAAGCAAAAGAAAACTTCAACAAACAAGAAGCAGAAGAATTTCTTAAAAACTTCATTGCCCGCAGAACAGGTTCAAGAATTATTACAAACCTTGGCATGTGGTCAGCGGTAGTAGGATTTTATGCATTAATTCCGCATCTGTACTCAATAGGCTTGGGCGGAAAAAACCCTGCATTTATGGATAAACGGAAAAAAGGTAAAGAGACAGCCAATGCACAAAATACACCTCAGCCAGCCAAAACAGATACAGCAAAAGACAAAGAAAATAAAAAAGACGTAAGCTTCAGCGGCCGGCATGAAGTATTTGCCAGAACAGCTGAACGAGTAACCAAATCAAATAAGTTGAAAAACTTCTTAAGTCATTTCGAATTTGATGACGCCTCGATGTCTGTACCTGCAATGCTTGCACTTCTATTTGGATTTTGCCTTCCAACAAGATTATTAAAAGCTAAAGAGTTCGATAAATACGATGTTAAAGAAACATTGGCTCGTGACGTTACCTCATTCGGCGCAATACTGTTTGCGGCACATGCAATATCAAGAGCATTTTCAAATTTATTCTCAAAAATTTCCGGCCTTGCTTTGAATATTAAGCCGGAAAACCATGGCAAGAGTTTTTGGAATAAATTTAAAAATTACTTCTCACCGATGGGCGGTATAAATGTTCTTGACAACAGACAACTTGATTCAAAATATACTAATATCCATCTGTATAAAGACGGAGTTAGCGGATGTTTAGATTTTGTGTCAAGAAACAACGGAAATTTACGCAAATTTTTACGGTTTGATGAAACAGTTGAAGAAAATGCCAAAATTATTGTTGGTAAAGATATCAAAAATGCAACAGAAGAAGAAATTAAAGCTGCATTTAAAAATAATATCACAACTGATAAGGCAAAAGCTGCGCTTAAAGCAATTGAAGATGTATTTAAAAATAGTAAAAACAAATATGTTATGCGTGCAAAATTTTATAATAGCATGTTTACATTCTTGTCAACAATCGCACTTGTACCTGGATTTATGGTCTGGCTTGCAAGAACCTGCGACAGAATGACACGCAATGCACGCGCAAAAGATGAACAACTT
>CALUYR010000072.1 GCA_944325045.1 Candidatus Gastranaerophilales bacterium | reverse complement strand
CCCCCCCCCCCCGTATCCCGTGCTATACTTGGCTTTTCCATGATTTTACCTCCTCTTTCCTCCATTATAAACTACTTTCTCAAAATTTCAAGGGGAGAATAAATTTTATAATTCCTTGCAAATAGTATCTTGCAACTTTATATTAATTATGTAATTATTTAAATAGTAAAATCCGGTATAATTTAAACGGAATAATGCAAAAACAGGGATAAAAATTATGAAAATAGCAAAAATCACAGTCAATCCGATATTTAACGGGCAGCAGGATCGCCAGACCAAAACAAGATCATTCCTTGACAAAATTCACGAACACACAAAAAATTCATCAGACATGACCGATACAATAGTTGTTCCGCGAACAATATTCAAAGGGTACTTGGGAATAATGGCCGGAACAACGCTTGCAACAATTGGTTCACTAATAACCCCTAAACTGCCTAAAACCGGAAAAGCATTAAGCATAACAGGCTTAATATCTTCATTATACGGAACATACGCATTTGTAAGGCCGTTTATTATAAAAGACGCAACGGGTGTAGAACACAGCAAAAATAATTAATCAGATATAACATAATTTACAGGAATATCAAAAGTCTCTCGCGGAAGAAATTCGAAAACAAATTGTTTTAATATCGGCGTCATAGAAATTATGCGGGGATTTTTAGCCAGAAAACGATCGTAAAACCCTCCGCCATAACCAAGCCGGAAATTTTCTTTGTCTACAGCCAGCGCCGGAACAATTACTAAATCAATGACATCCGGACTTACAGGCTCAGAACACGGTTCATAAATATTTAATCGGGATTTTTCGAACTTTTCAACGGCCGGACAAACCAAAAGTTCATCTGACTTAACTTTCGGAAAATAAAATTTTTTCCCCGGTCTCATTAAAGGCAGTATATTAATCTCATACTTTAGAGGATAATAGAGCATAACATTTTCAGCAGAGATAAATGCCGGATGAGAAGAAACCTTATCACAAATTATCATACTCGGACGGCTTATATCTAAACTTCGTCTTATAGTTTTTATTTTAGCCCGCAAGTCTGTTTTATTTTCCATAAATTTATTATATAATAATTGTAATGGAAAATAAATGTACAAACAATTTAATAAATCCTAACTGGGCAAAACACGGCTACATTCAAGTTTACACCGGGAACGGTAAAGGGAAAACAACAGCCTCTCTGGGACTTGCAATGAGAGCACTCGGCCGCTGCTGGAAAGTTTTAATAATCATGTTTACCAAAGGCGGAGAAGATTACGGAGAATTAAATTCTTTCAGAAATCTCTCCCCGGAAATAGCAGAAAATCTTACGATCGTCCAGGCCGGACTCGAAAGAATTGTGTATAAATCTAACCAGTCACCGGAAGATCTTACAGAAATTAACAAAGGCTGGGAGCTGGCTAAAAAAGCAATCAAAAATGATGAATATAACTTGATAATCCTTGATGAAGCAAATATTGCAATAGATTTAGGTTTTATAGATTTAAACGAAGTACTGGATGTTTTGAAAAATAAACCCGAAGAAATGGAAATCGTTCTGACAGGCAGAAATGCAAGACAAGAAATAATAGATATTGCTCACCTGGTTTCTGAAATCAAACCAATAAAACACTATTGGGATACAGGTGTAGTTGCCCGCAAAGGTATTGAATATTAATTTTTTTTTTTACGTTTTTGTATAGATCCCCACTTGCCATTATAAAAATTTCTAATATAATATTATTATGAAGAGAGTATTATTAACAACATTTTTAGGAATTGCATTGGCATTATCTTCAAATATGCCGGCACAAGCAGGTTTTTGGGCAGATAAAAAGGCTAAAGTACAGAAAGCTCGAATTGAAAAAAGTATTTATCGTGATATTGAAAATGTTTTCACAAAACAGGACGAATATGCGGTCAAATATGATCTTGCCGGGATAAAATCGCTTTATGCAGAGAATTTTATCAACTGCGACGGCTACAATAAAGAAGTGTATTTCAGCCTGGTAAAAGAAACCTGGCAGACATATCCTGACATAACTTATACAACAGAAATTCAAGATATAAAACTTAACGGAGATTACGCAACCGTAAAAACAGAGGAAACCGCAGTTGCAACAATACAGGATGACGAAGATCTTATTGCGTCATTAGGAGAATTAAATTCCACTTCTCACTGCATTTATCACCTGGAAAAAACATCAGGCAGATGGCTCATAACCGGAGAAGATATTATTGATGAAATATCAACCCTAAAATACGGAGATGCCAGATTTGTAAAAATGACATTGGAATCGCCGGCAATGGTCGGTGCCGGGCAGGAATATAATGCTAATTTAAAAGTTGATCTGCCTTCTGATGCAATTGTCATTGCTTCAATAAATCAGGAAAAAATCGTTAATCCTGCAAAAGAACCGGAAGAAAAATTTAGAAAACTTTCTGATAATCAAAGACTTTCAAGAATCTTTAAAGCAAATACGGAAAATCTCAATGAATATAACGTTGCTTCAGTAGGGATTACGCGGACAGAAGCCGTATCCGATACAAAAGTTCGAGTATACATGAACGGGATTGCATTTATTATGACCAGAGTAAATGTTGTTCCGAAAAACAATTTTGCAAAACCAGGGGACTCTAATGAATAATAAATTAAGCAAATTATTATACTTTATAGTTTGTTTTGTATTTTTTCTGATATCGGATCTGTACTTATCCAAAATACTTTATGAAAATATCACAAGAGGTTTTGCATTCTCCAGCAAGGTAGTTGCGCTTACGTTCGTAAAAAATACCGGGGCTGCATTCAACATATTACCAAATGCAAGAGAATTTCTTATAATTTTATCGGTAGTCGTATTAACTCTGTTGTTTTTATACGTTATAAAAAATCTTAAATCTATATGGATGAAAGAAATTTTTCTTATATCTCTGCTATGCGCCGGTATTGCAGGAAATTTACACGAACGCATTGTTCTTGGATATGTAAGAGACTTCTTCCAGCTGAAATTTATAAACTTCCCGGTCTTTAATATTTCTGATATATTTATTAACATATCAGTAATAGCGTTAATAATAATAATACTATTAAAGAAAACAAAATAAATGATTTATATAGCAGATGAAAATGATGAAGGGAAACGTTTAGACAGCTTTCTTACCGAGGTCTTAAGAGAGATTTCCCGCTCAAAAATCCAAACATTGGTTAAATCCGGCGTAATCACTGTTAACAGTGAAGCGAAAAAACCTTCTTACGCACTAAAAGAAGATGATTCTATTGAAATTGAATTAATAACCACTGAAGGACAAATAACTATACCCCCCCAAAATATTCCGCTGGAAATCGTATATGAAGATGAAAACATGCTTGTCATAAACAAACCATCAGGCATGCTTACTCACCCCACAAATACAGAAACAGAAAATACGCTTGTAAATGCCCTGCTTTATAAGTACGGAGATAATTTGTCCGATATAAACGGAGAATTTAGGCGCGGAATAGTACACCGGCTTGACAGAAACACTTCCGGCCTGCTAATGGTTGCTAAAAACAACAAAACGCATGAATTTATAGCCGGACAAATTAAAGAACATAAAATAGTAAAAAAATACCGGGCAATAGTTAAAGGAGTATGGGAAAAAGAGGAAGAAACAATAGACTTACCGATCGGCCGAAATCCAAACCAGCCGCATAAAATGATGGTTAGGGAGGACGGCAAACCCAGCACGACAATTGTCAAGGCCATAAAAAGATTTAAAGAGGCGACAGCGGTTGAGCTTACACTGATAACCGGACGAACTCATCAAATAAGAGTCCATACAAGTTACATGAAACATCCGGTATTCAATGATACGCTATACGGTGCCGGGAAATCAAAAGTATTTACTCAAGAACAAGTTTTGCAATCATTCTACCTGAGGTTTACAAAACCGTTTTCTGATGAGATAATTACACTTGAGATCCAGCCGGATCAAAAATATTTAAAGGTACTAAATTATTTAGAGGGCAGAGAAAAATGAAATTAATCTTGCAAATATTAGCATTCATAGCACTTTTCTGTGTAATTTACATAGTTATCCTGAACGGCAACGACTCAATAACTTTACAGCTTTGGGCTCCGCGATATGATGAACTTAGCCAAACCGTTTACCATACAACAAAAACTCTAAATGTAGCATTTTTTACACTGGGGGTACTTGGAGCCGGGTTGTTTTCCGGCTTGTGTTTATTCGTGCCGTTTTACCTTGCGCAGACAGAACAGCTTTTTGCTTACAAGAGAGAGTTGGAAAGAAGTTCGGTTAAAACAGATAATAGCACTTCGCAGGTAAAAGTTTTGCAGGCAAAAGTTGAAGTTCTGGAAAAAGCCTTGAAAGAAGCATTGGAAAAATAAATATACTATTTAAACTTGAACGGGAAATAGTTAGAGGTTAATTTCCATCATTACCGGTTTCATGATGGAAACAAGGTTTGCAATTCGTCAATTGTAAGATAAGGCTTTTGCGTCCGGTTTAATAGAAGATTCACAAATTATTTTTGTGGCGGGCATTATCAATGGTTTGCCTATTTATTTCGTGTGTGTGGTACCAAACAATTATAAAAAAATTAATTAAAGCCCCCGCCCCCAAAAAAAGAACCGATTATATTTAATCGGTTCTTTTCGTTAATACTAAAGTATCCTAAGAATAAATCTTACTTACCTTTGTACATAACAGCTCTTGCAGCTGAAGTTGAAGGAAGAACTGTTTGATCATACAAGTAAATCGGATAAATATCTGTAGGATTTGATACTGTACAATCATCTATTTCAGCTTTGTAATCTGTAGATCCGTCGCAAGTAACAAGTTTGTTAGGGTTTTTGCTGCCGTTAACGTCAACTACACCATAACATTTGTTGTCTTCAGTACAGTTAGCAGATCTTGTTTTACCAGTTGAAACATCATACTTTTTGAATGTAAGAGTAATACCATCGTTAAAGAACAATGTGTAGTTAGCGGAAGCACCGAATTGAGCTCCAGATGGCCCCCAAGATTCGCCGTTTGAAGTACTTACAACGTTCATTCTGTTATTGAACATGTTATACAATGATGCAGAAGTTCCGTCTGTTTCTGCTGCACCTGAAGCAGTAGCTTGGCTCAAGTCATAGTCATCAAGTGCTACGTTCAAAACTACAGCCTGAGATAATACTGATAATGCTTTTTTAAATGCAGTTCTATATTGAGCACCTTGAGTAGAGTTCAACAATGTAGGCATTGTCATAGCTGCAACAACACCGATAATACCAAGCGTAATCAATACTTCTGCCAAAGTAAACGCGTTCTTAGTTCCTTTAATCATGTTAAAAATCCTCCGTTAATTAAATGGTTCCACTTAATTTTAACACATGAATAACATATTGTCAAGTTTTTTGGAAATTAAAAATTCATATAAAGCAATAATTGAGGGGGTATATAAAAATTTATCGCCAAGCTATCTTATTTTAATAAATATATTTTTATGATACGATCAGAGATAAAAGAGGTATATATGAAAAAAATAGCTTTAATAAATCACGGTTGTGCAAAAAACCTTGTAGATTCGGAACTTATGCTTGGCCTGCTGGCAGAAAGGGGTTACGAAATAACGTTAAACGAGGACGAGGCTGATGCTGTTATAATTAATACTTGTTCATTTATACACGATGCGGAGCAGGAATCCGTACAGAGTATATTGCAGATAGTTGAAAGCGGGAAGAAGGTTATAGTAACAGGATGCCTGCCGCAAAAGCACAAGGATGAACTAAAAAAAGCTATTCCGGAAGTTTGCGCAATGGTTGGGACTACTGATTTTCAGGAAATAGTTCCTATAGTTGAAAAAGTATTAAATAAACAAAACGATGAATATATTGCAAAAATTTCTGAAAAACCTGAATATATTTACCCGGAATCAATACACAGACAGCAAATAACAATGGGAGCGAGTTCTTATATAAAAATAGCTGACGGCTGCAATTATCACTGCGGTTACTGCATTATCCCGCAGCTACGCGGGGCTTACAGATCAAGAACGATCGAGCATATTGTAGATGAAGCAAAGGAACTTGCTGCAAAAGGAGTTACTGAAATAGATCTGATCGCGCAGGACACAACAAGTTACGGAATAGATCTATACGGGAAACCTTCACTTGCGGCATTGCTTAAGGAATTAAACAAAATTGAAGGCATTGGATGGATAAGAATTATGTACGCATACCCATCACAGATGAATGACGAACTTCTTGACGCAATTGCAGGGTTGGACAAAGTTGCCAAATACGTTGATATTCCACTCCAGCACTACAGTAAAAAAATACTTGAAGCAATGAGACGCCCGGTTTCAGATTATGATGAATTAATAAAAAAAATACGCTCAAAAATTCCGGGAGTCGCAATAAGAACAGCTTTTATTGTCGGATATCCGGGCGAAACAGAAGAAGATTTTAAAGAGTTATATAACTTCATAAAACGCTCAAGATTTGACCGCATGGGTGTTTTTGAATATTCCCGTGAAAAAAATACAACTTCGTATTCAATGGAACACCAGGTTCCTAAAAAGCTTAAGCACAAACGCTACAAAGAATTAATGGAACTACAACAGCAAATCTCCTATGAAATCAACCAAACTTACATAGGAAAAACCATTCCTTGCATAGTTGAAAGCTTTACAGACGACGGTGTTATAATAATGCGCTCAGAACATGACGCACCTGATATAGATGGACTTGTCTATGCAAAATCCGATAAACCTGTCGTTCCGGGTGATATTGAAAATGTGCTGATTAATAACGCCGATGAATACGACCTTTTTGGCAATGTTGTTTAATCAACTTTACAAAACTTTAAATATTAGGCAATTTATTTATTTCACTGATTTTATGAGTAGTGGAAGGAATACTTTTAATGTCAGAAATTTCGTTTACCTCAGCAATAAGACCTGTGTCACTAAGGGATTTCAGTAGTGCGGTAACTAAAATCGGCAGTAAACATTCCGTAAATTACCCCTGGACAATAAATGAATCAATAAAAGCGCAGGCAGCATATACAACAAATATTTGCGACTGCACCATGTTAGGAATTTCCGACGGAGAAAATGTACTAATGATGCATATTTGCCCTACAGTTGAGCAAAATCATAACTTATTTTCATTAAAACAGTTCATTGCAAGGCATATTAATCTAAAAAATACAAATTTAGAAGGCATGCTTATCGGCTCAAAAATGAATAAAAAAAGCCAGGAAATTTATGAAAAACTCTCTAATCTTCTGCAAAATTTTAAAATTCCCTATTCCGAGCTAAAAATCGGGAAAGATCCGATAAAAACCGCGTACTCATCACAAACAGATGAATGGATTGTTTCCTCGCCATACATTGATAAACTGATTAAAAAAGGAACAGAACCTTTATCAGTATTAAACAGTACCTTTGAAAAAGTTAAAATAGCAGACACCGACGAAGTTGTGTGATAATAAGGATAAAATATGGATAATCTTAGTTTCACCGGGAATTTTATTTCCCTTATAAATATAAAAAAATTAAAACCTTTTACTATGCCTGTTAAAATATCTGTAGTAGAAGCCGATCCGCTTGTCTCGGAAGATTTAAGGGCATTACGCGAAGTCAACGACTTATGGAGGGGGAATTTTTCCAATGTAATATATAAAGATGCTGCAGCTATTAATAATATAGGAATCCCTGATGAGATACAAAATTTTTTTGTTTTAACAAGGCAAAAAGAAAATTTTAACAGACTTAAAGCCGAAGATATCCTGGCAGAAGGGAAAATTATTCTTGACAATCCGGATAAAAATTCAATTTATCTTGATTACCTCCAGGTACAGCCGGATAATATGTTTGAATCAGAAAACAGAATTTATAAAGGGATAGGCTCTGCTTTTCTTGACGCCATAAAGGCTTTATACAAAGGGAAAGAGATAAATCTTCATTCTTTATATTCAACTTTAGATTTTTATAAGAAAAACGGTTTCCGGCCGAGTGGAAGAGACTCGAATAATCTATATTTTTCTGTGTGAAATTTGGGAAACATAAAACCGGCCAGTTGATATAATTATATACTCCCGGCCGGTTTACACATCGATGATAGAAAATATTTCGAAAAAAAATCTACCATGGATAATCGTCTTTAATTTTCCAGCCGTCACGAACTATTTTAGCGAAACAAAAAGATCCACGCCCATTTTTAGAGCAATCAGAGTTAATCGCATCATATGATTGGGATAACCCGTCCGGAATAATTCCTTTTTTACTAACACTTGCAACAAAATAATCTTTGCCATATTGATTCGGACGATTTGAGCCGTTTATATCAATTAAAACCCTAAAATGTGCCGTCGGAGGAATTACTGTACCATCTTCCTGAATGTAAGTACCAGTTTTTGTAGAAAAAGCTATAACAATACCGTCTGTCGTAATAAATGTAGATCTGGAAACCGGCGCAACTATATTTGTACCATCTTTTGCACCATTTAAACCAATAAAAGGAGCTGCTGACTCATAATTACAATCACTAGCCTTTGTGCACATCTTTGCAATCTTAAAATATGGTTTCCAGTATTTTTCAAAATATGCGCTTGGCTCATTATGATCTACATCCCAATACTCAAATTCCCCATTATCTACTTCTGAAAGCTTAAATGCCTGGTTTAATACAGTGTAAACTTTTTGTAATTTTGAAATTGTTTCCTGCTTTTGGTAATTGGCAATTAATGTCGGCAAAGTCATTGCCGCAACAACGCCGATTATACCGAGGGTGATTAAAACTTCCGCTAATGTAAA
>CALUYR010000071.1 GCA_944325045.1 Candidatus Gastranaerophilales bacterium | reverse complement strand
GCTACGCTGTGTGAACCGTAAAGAAATAGTGAAAAAGAGTAATGTAGTTGGAGATTACGGGGCAAAAGAATCAATCAACACCTGTAAGTTGTCCAAGATATTATTATGTCATCCTGAACTCGTTTCAGGATCTAGCCACCGAAATATTATACCGTCGCCAGAAAATATCAAGAATATACCCTCTGCGTCTCACGCAGCGAAGCGTCAAGTAAGAGGCGGTTATGCCCGCCGCAAGGCTGCGTTTACTTTAGCTGAGGTTCTCATCACGCTCGGCATAATCGGCGTGGTTGCAGCTATGACTCTGCCGACATTAATTGCTAAGTATCAGAAAAAAGTAGTCGCAGCTCATTTAAAAAAATATTATTCAATGATGTCCCAGGCTATAAAGCTTGCCGAAGCAGAAAACGGGGATATGAAATATTGGGTTCCGGATTGTTCCGGTGAGCCTCAATGTTTTAGAGATTGGTATAATAAATATTTGGACAAGCACATAAAATCAATAAAAAAAGATGATTCTGACTCTAATTATTACAAAGTGGTTTTTGCGGACGGATCCGGGTTTAATGCTTATGTTGCGGGTGCTAGTGCGAACTTTTCTGTATATATTGATTATTGCATAGATTTCAAGAAAAACTGCCCTATCGACCAATTTAACGGGCAAAATTCTTTTTTGTTTTCTATAACACGTGATGGTCGATTTATTACATCTCTATCTTATATGCAGAAATATACAAGGTCTCAGCTTCTGGAGGCTTGTGCAAAAGGAAATACAGATAACGCAGAGGTTTCATCTGTCGGGCGCCGCCATGCTTGCGCCCGTCTTATACAACTAGACGGCTGGGAGATTAAACCTGATTATCCGTGGGAGCAAACAATTATTACAAAATAAAAATTTCCAGATTATAATTCCATTTGTTGCAAAAAAGACTTGTTCAGGCAGGTCTTTTTCGTGTTCAATAAATCTTTATTATTAATAAAAATTAATATATTAATTTTGAAATAGCAATTTTTTTTTTTCTGGTGTATTATTCTAAACATCACTTTATTTATAAAAAAATAAAGTGATGGAAAGTGAATATATGAAATTATTGATAGAAAAAGAACTTAATTCCGCTGATAAAATTTTAAAACCTGATTTTAACTCAAAAACCGGCCGAGAGTTATTGGTATTCTATTTGCAGACAAAGTTCCGCCAGATTCTGGCATACGACAAAAGATGTAATACCCCGTTATTTGTAGATATTAACTCAAATTTTATCAGCAGATTTTCGAAACGTCTGATCAATAATCCTTCAAAGCGGCTTTTGATTGGGATTACCGGGGAATCAGCTTCCGGGAAATCAACAATTTGTAAAGAAATAAAAAGAACAATAGAACAATTATGTATGCCGGTTTCAATCTTAAGTACCGATAACTATTTTAATGACATATCCGCTCAGATAAAAGAGTACGGAAGCTTTGATAATTTGCGCGATTCCGGCTATGACATAGATGCCCCTTCAAGCTTTCAGCTGGATATTCTAAAAGAAGATCTGCTGAAACTTTCTCAAGGACAGAATATAAAAGCGCCTATGTATTTGCCGAACGGTACCGGTGTATCCCTGCCTTGCGCCCAGGAAATATTATCAAGAAAAATTATTGTTGTAGAAGGTATTGCAACAATGTATGAAAAAGTTCAGGATGTTTTTGATATAAAAATTTACGTTGAAACAGATAATGAAATAAGAAAAAAACGGTTCATGACCAGAGCCGCCAATGAACGAAACCAAAATGAAGAAAATGCTTCAAAACATTGGAATTACCTGATCAGCGCCGGAAACAAATATGTCAAACCGTTTAGACCTCAAGCAGACCTTATCCTTAACGGTAACGCCGACCTGGATTACCTATCGGAAATCCTGAAATATATTCACGCTGTTACTAATAACTTTGAACAATTTCCATCGCATACTTAATATAACTTAATATTTAATGCTTTTTTGTCATTATTTTAAAAATATGTTATTATATAAATTAAGATATTGTAAGAGATTTGTTAATTGTTTAGAAATAAATACATTAAAAGATTGATACATTATTTTATATATTCTAATATAATCAATATGTCAAAGATGTAAATTGAGTGATGAGAGAGAAAATGGATTTAGAAAAAAGTATGAAAAATATAACGGGAATGCTTATGAAGAAAAGAATTGGAACAATATGTACAGTAGTTGTTGCATTTGTGCTGGCGTTAAATTTAACGGGCTGCGGTTCAAAGACAGAAGAAACAGCGGTTCCGGAAACAGTGCCGCAGCAGGAAGCAGACATACCAATAGACGAAACATCTGCAAATGCTGATACAACAACCCAGGATGTTCCGCAAGATGCGGATACAGACAAAATGGTATCTATTTCTGTAGAAAATTTGGGACGGTCAAATCCTTTTGTCCCATTAGGTGAAAGTGCCTCTCAAACAGCCTCAATCCCTCAAGACAGATTGAAATACGATCTGCCGGAACCATTGGAAACACCGTCAGCAGATCCGGGAGCACAAAAAGTTGTCACCACAAAAGTATCAGGTATAATGTATGATAAGAACAATCCGTCCGCGATATTAAATATCGACGGAGCGGATTATCTGGTAAGATCCGGTGACGTGATCAACGGTTACAAAGTTTTGTCAATCAGTAAATCCGTTGTTACCGTCCAGATGGGCCGTAATATATATAAAGCCGGTGTCGGTCAGCTTGTAGACAGTGGTCAGGGATCTGTAAATTATAATACAGTCGCTAATTTGTCAGACAAATTCGGCGGAGCAAAAAAGTAGAGTAAAAGAAATAAGAAGATAAGCAGGAGCAGCGATGAAAGATACGATTAAAAAAATGACAGTATGGACGATGTTGTTAGCGTTTTCTCTAACAACTCCGGTTTCATCAGCATTGGCCTTAGGCGCCAATGGAGATTTACTTGCATATAGTGATGACTATATGCCTTCAATCAGAGGGAGCCAGCCTTCGGCAGTCCAGTTACAAGCTGACGGCGGAATTACCGATAAAACACTTCCGGTTAGTTTGAGCTTACGTGACTCTGATGTTAAGCAGGTTTTAAGAATGTTTGCCGATAAAGCCGGCTTAAATATTATTTTTAAAGGCGATATTTCCGGAACAGTTACCATGGACTTGGTAAATATTCCTTTGAACTCTGCCTTTAATATGGTATTATCTACATCAGATTTGGGTTACACCCTTCAGGATAATACTTTGATTATAACAAAGGCTGATGATACGTCTGCTGTCGGGAAACAAGAAATGGCTGTTATTCCGGTCAGATATATCGATGCAGGAGCTGCCGCAAAATTTTTGAATAAAAATATATACGGTATGAAAAAACCGGGGCTTTCAGGTAAAGAAATTGCAACAACCAACCCGGCTACTAACGAAATTTTAATATTTGGTTCAGATAATGATGTTGCTATAGCAAAAAAAGTTATCAGCCAATTTGATAAAAAACCGGTTGTAACTTCATTTAAAGTTAACCATACAACTCCGGCACAGATGGCAGATATGATCTGTACATTACTTCTTCCAAGCACCGGTGCCGGCGGCGGTGCAACAGGCGGTGCAGCAGGTATTGTTACCGGTGCAGCAGCAGATGGCGGAAGTGGTTCTGATATAACTTTGGGTGAAGGTACTATAGCTTGTTCAGGTACTTCAGGAGTTGAAGCCGGAGAAACAGCTTCATTAGGTTTAAAAAGTTTATCTGTTGCATATTATACACAGTTAGGTACAGTAAACCTTATCGGCGGTTCTGATCAGCAGATCGAAATGGTCAGAGATTTTATTGCTGAAAATGATAAGCGCCAGCCTCAGGCATATATTGAATTTTCAATTATAGAATTGAGTGAAACCGGTTCAAGAGAATTTAACAACGCTTGGAGCTTTACAAGCAAGCACTTCTCATTTAACAGCGATAGCCAGGGATCTACCAGCTTCGGCCAGAATGGTATAGGTATTTTCGGTGACCGCCCTACTTACGGAACCGGCAGCGATACTTTGGTTTATACACTTAACATGATCTTAAGCAACGGTAAAGGCCGCACAATTTCAAATCCGAGAATTCTCGTGACAAACGGTCAGGAATCAACTATAGATATGACCGGTGACTACGTTAAAACCGTTACTTCCCAGGTTGTTTCAGGTACAATATCTTCTACTCCGACAGTTCAAAGAACATACGAAATCGGTGACGACGAAGGTATCAAAATTACGGTTACTCCGTTCATATCACCTGACGGATATGTTTACTTGAACTTAAAACCTGATTATACAACTATCAAAGAAAAAATCTATGCAGCTGCACAAGATGAAGAAGCAGCACAATCAGGGGTTCAGGATTTGCAGGCAACCTTGCTTCAAAAACGTAACCTTGAGCTTAAAAATGTAAGAATTAAAGACGGCGATACTCTTGTAATCGGTGGTATGATGAGAGAAACCGAAACAAAGAACGTATATAAAATTCCGTTCTTGGGTGATATCCCTGGTCTTGGCACATTCTTTAGAAGCTCAAATGTTAATAAAGAAAGATCAGAACTGGTTATCTTGATTACTCCGAAAATTATTACTGACTCAGATACAACAACAAGTACTGATACACTGTAATTATTAGATATAATATATAATAAGAAGAAAATGAACGAATTACAAAACAGACTAAAAAACAGTATAAATAAACAAATATTAAATCAAGTCGATAAAGCACTGATGGAACAATATAAATTTGTTCCCATCAGTGTCAAAGACCGGTTCTTATTTGTAGCGATTAATTCTACCTCGGATAAAGATACAATAAATGAAAAATTAAGACAAACCCTTCAGTATCCTATAAAATTTATCCAGGTTCCTGATAAGGATCTTGAAGAATTGATCCAGGATCTGACAGCTTCGGCCGCACCTAAACCAAAAGAAAATCCGGTTAATCAGAATGTAGTACCCCAGCCACAATCAAAATTGGGCGAACTGTTTATAGAAAAAGGCTATATTACTGATGTGCAGCTGCTCCAGGCTCTGGCTGAAAGCAAACGCCAAAAGATGCCTGTCGGTTCAATGCTGTTTAAGTTAGGTTTTATTACCCTTGACCAGTTAAAAGAAGTTCTCCACAGCCAAACCGGTTATGAAATGGTTACGGCAGAACAGCTGGCAAAACAAAGTTCGTTCATTAATATTTTGCCGGAAGATTTTATCAAGAATAACAAGGTCGTACCAGTATCATCAGATGGTAAAACTCTTGTACTCGGTGTTGTCGCACCAGTAAAACCGGATGTATTAAAAGAAATAATTTATTTGACCGGTCAAAATCCAAAACAGTTGTTAATGACTCACTTTGAGTTCACAAACTGTATGGAAACGTTCTTCTCCGAGCACAAAAAAGAAACTCAAAAAATAATTAAAGATATCGAGGAAGAAACAGCAGCCCTCCAGGTTGAAGAATCTTTATGGCAGCAGGTAGATAACGAACTTCAGGATTCGAGCGGTTCTATTGCAAAATTTGTTAACCAAATAATTACAACAGCGATTGATACCCATGTATCCGATATTCACATTGAACCGCGTTTGTCAGGATATATTGTCCGTTACAGAAAAGACGGTATGCTGTCGAAAGTTCTTGATATACCTTCGAAAGTTGAAAACTCTGTAATCTCCCGTTTCAAAGTATTATCGAGAATGAATATTGCGGAACACAGACGTCCGCAAGACGGTACGTTTTCAATAAAATATAAAAATCAATCGTATGACTTCCGTATCAACACATTGCCGGTAGCAGGCCGGGAAAAGGTCTGTATCCGTGTATTGGCTCCGGCTGTATCGTTGAATGCGGCAGATAAAAACATTAACCTCGTTGGTGGTACTGAAGAAGATATCGCTAAAATTAAAAACATGATATCTTGTCCAAACGGTATCATCCTTACGTCAGGTCCAACAGGTTCAGGTAAAACAACAACTCTGTACTCTGTTCTGAAAAGCTTGAATAATGAGGATGTAAATATTACAACGATTGAGGACCCGATAGAAATTAAACTTGAAGGGATTAACCAATCACAAATTAACGCTAAAGCAGGTATTACGTTTGCATCTTGTATGAGAGCAATCTTGCGTCAGGACCCTGATATCATACTTGTAGGTGAAATCCGTGACTATGAAACATTGGAAATCGCAATATCAGCAGCATTGACCGGTCACCTTGTGTTGAGTACGGTTCACACAAACTCAGCTGCTGCAACTGTTACCCGTATGGTTGAAATGGGGGCAAAAGATTACCTTGTTGCCTCAACTTTGTCCGGCGTAATTGCACAGCGTCTTGTAAGAAAACTCTGCGACGACTGCAAAGAAGAATACTATCCTACACGCGAAGAAGTCGAAAGAATTTCTGTTGACGAAGAAGAAATTCAACGTTTAATGAAAACACCTATATATAGGCCAAAAGGATGTAACAAATGCGGATTCTCCGGATATAAAGGCCGTTTAGGTATTTATGAAATCATGGCTATTACTAAAGGCATAAGAAAACTGGTTGCCTCAGGCGCCCATGATATTGAAATAGAAGAACTAGCAGTTCAAAACGGAATGAGAACTCTTAATCAATCTTGTATCGGCCATATTGTAAACGGTCAGACAACAATTGATGAGTTTGTCAGGGTACTTGGTATTGTAAATGAATAGGATTAAGTATGGCAATATATAACTATGAAGCTTTAAAAGACGGAAAAGAAATAGTTAAAGGGAAAGTTGAGGCAGATGATGTCCGTGAAGCCCGCGATAACGTAAGACGACTCGGTTTTACCCCTACAAAAGTTTATGAAGAACGTTTGGGTAAAGATGCAAAGGCTGATGCAGCCGCAACTGCAAAACCGGGCCAGATGAAAGCTTTGGGACTTGCGGATAAAATTGATTTCACTTCAACCCTTCAAATATTAGCTTCTTCAGGTATTCCAATGATTGAATCTTTGCTGTTTATCGAAAACGATGCGGCAAAGCTTAAAATTCGACTTGTTGCAAAAGAGCTGCGTACCCAGATTATGGCGGGAGCAACTTTTGCGGACACACTTTCAAAATATCCTGAACAGTTTGGCCAGATATATATAGGTCTTTGTAAGGCCGGTGAAGATTCCGGTGAATTGGAAAAAACTCTTGACCGTTTGTTGGAAATCTTAAATAAGCAGGCAGCAATTAAAAGTAAAGTTGTCGGTACATTAATGTATCCGATGTTCGTAATCTGTTTGGCTGTAATTATCGTTCTTGTTATGTTAATGTTCGTATTTCCGGTATTTAAGGAAATGTTTGATAACATGGGCAAAGACCTTCCTTGGATTACAGCTGTCTTGATGGAAGCCGGTTTATTCTTAAAGAAATTCTGGTATCTGGTGCCTTTAATTTTAGGTTCCATAGCGTTTTCTATAATATATTTGTTTAAATGGGAACCGAGCCGCCGCAGAATTGATAAAATATCTTTGGAAATTCCATTATTAAGAGATTTGGTTCAATTTTCAAATTTTGCAAACTTTATTGCGGTAATGCAGGTTGCCTACGATGCAGGTGTTCCTATTGTTGAATGTTTGTACCTTGCAGTGTTGACTTTGACAAACTATACATTGAAGGAAAAAGTAGATCAGGCAACATTACTTGTTCAACAAGGTCAGCATTTGTCCGTAGCGCTAAGAGCCACTGAGTCTGTACCTAAAATGATTTTGTTTATGATCGCAACCGGTGAACAATCAGGTAGATTGGGCGATATGCTCCTCCAGGCCACAAGATTTATTGATAAGAAACTTGATGATATTGTTGATACAATGACTAAGATGATTGAACCGTTGATGTTAATCGTAATAGGTTCTATCGTATTAACATTGGCATTAGCACTGTACTTACCATTGTTCGGATCGTACGTAGAATAGAGAGTAGGAATGACAAAAACAGTAGTTATAACCGGAGCCACTTCAGGTATTGGGAAAGCCCTTGCGGAAAGTTATTCGGATGATTGCATTGTTTTTGCCGGCTACAGAAACCCTGATCACGAACGGGATTTGAAAAAATTTTCCTCAAATATAATTCCGTTTTTTATTGATATGGAAAAAACTTCTATAGTCGATGGCGCTGCTATATTCATAAAACGAAATACAAGTAAAGTTGACCTATTGATAAATGCAGCAGGATGCGTTATGGCCGGGCCTATGGAAAATATGGCATTGTCAAAATTAAAGAAACAATTTGAGGTTAATACCTTTTCTCATCTTCGTTTTACCCAGAAGTTAACGGATGTTTTAACAGGCGGCCTTGTCATAAATATAAGTTCAATGGCAAGTTACGGAATATTTCCGTTTATAGCTCCTTATTGTGCATCGAAACGCGCAATGGATATTCTGTTTAATGCGTTGGAAATTGAAACAAATCATAGAATAAAAGTTGTTTCGGTAAAACCCGGAGTTATCGCTACCCCTTTATGGCATAAATCTGTTGAAATAAATCAGGACAGTATTGCAAATAATACTAATTACAATAAAGAAATGATTTTTCTGGCCAAAAATGCAGTGAAAAATGAACAAAAAGGGCTTCCGGTAAGCGAAGTTGTCGCTAAGATAAGAAAAATTTCATCCCTCCCAAAACCGAAACCATCCTATACAATAGGTGCTGACGCTTTCTTTGCCGAGCAAATTTCAAAGCTGCCGCAAGCTGTTCAAAACTATCTTGTTGAATTAGGTTTAAAAAAGAAAGGTCTGCGATAATTTTTTTTGTTTTTAATTGGTTTTCCTTAACATTCAGAAAAAAACTATCGACAAACAGTTTTCTTTGTTGTAATATTTATTCACAGTTAGAAATATAAATAGAAAAAGGAGATATTTATGCAAGT